>JANNSW010000103.1:0-2362 GCA_031403055.1 Hyphomicrobiaceae bacterium
CGGCTGAAGGGGCTCGTCGCCCCCTTCGAGGATGCCGATTTCGCCGCAATCCTGTCACTGCTCGGGCCCGACGATCGTGTCGGCCTCATCGGCCTGCTCGGGGCGGACTTCCCCTTGAGCGTGCTGTCCGAGCTCGAATGGTCGGTCAAGGAGCAGCTGGTCGAGGCGCTGCCGAACGCCCAGGTCGCCGAGGCGATCCGTGAGCTCGAAAGCGACGACGCCGTCTATCTGCTCGAGGATCTGGAGAAGGCCGATCAGACCGAGATCCTGTCCCAGATCCCCGCCGCCGATCGCGCCACCCTCGAGCGCAGCCTCGAATACCCCGAAGGCTCCGCCGGCCGTCTGATGCAGGCCGAGGTGATCGCCGTGCCGCCGACCTGGAATGTCGGGCAGGTGATCGACCACATGCGCGAGAGCGCCGATCTGCCCGACGACTTCGCTGAGATCTACGTCGTCGATCAGAGCTCGCATCTGCTCGGCATCGTTCATCTCGATCGCCTGCTGCGGGCCAAACGCCCGGTCACCATCCTCCAGATCGCCGAGGACGAGCCGCATGTGATCTCGGTCACGCTCGACCAGGAGGAGGTCGCGCGCCAGTTCGAGCGCTACAATCTGATGGCGGCGCCCGTGCTCGACGACGAGCGGCGACTCGTCGGCGTGGTGACCGCTGACGACGTGGTCGAGGTGGTGAAGGACGAGGCGGAGGAGGACATCTACCGGCTGGCGGGCGTGGGCGATGAATCGGTTTCCGACACCTTCTGGAGCATCACCAAGAGCCGCTTCGCCTGGCTGTTCGTCAATCTGCTGACCGCGCTGTTTGCTTCCCTGGTGATCTCGTTGTTCGATGCGACCATCGAGCAGATGGTGGCACTCGCCGTGCTGATGCCGATCGTCGCCTCGATGGGGGGCAACGCCGGCACGCAGACGATGACGATTGCGGTCAGGGCGCTCGCGACCCGCGAACTCTCCGCCGTGAACGCCGTGCGGGTGGTCTGGCGCGAGATTGCCGTCGGTCTTGCCAACGGCGTGATGTTTGCGATCATCATGGGGACGGTCGCGCTCCTCTGGTTCGGATCGGGCGGGCTCGGGCTGGTGATCGCCGCCGCCATGATCGTGAACCTGATCGCGGCAGCGCTCGCCGGCATTCTGATCCCCTTGGCGCTCGATCATGCCGACATCGATCCCGCGGTTGCCTCGGGCGTGTTCGTGACGACGGTGACCGACGTGGTCGGCTTCTTTGCCTTCCTGGGGCTCGCGGCGCTCTGGCTGGTGTGAGGTGGGAGGAAGAATGCCATGCCGGGTGAAGCAGACCATCTCGTTGCCGGTCTCGATTTGCCGGCGATCGGACTTGCGGCGACGACGGGGGGCACCATCACCCTCAGCTCGCTGGCCGGCCGTCATGTCCTCTACTGCTATCCCTGGACGGGCCGGCCCGGTGTGCCCAACCCGCCGCGATGGGACGAAATCCCAGGGGCGCACGGCTCGACGCCGGAGGCGGAGGGGTTCCGTGCCTGTCATGCCGCTTTCGCTGCTCGCGGCATTGGCATCCTCGGCCTCTCGAGCCAGTCGAGCGCCTGGCAGCACGAGCTCGGCGAGCGACTTCGCCTGCCGTTCCCGCTCCTGTCGGACCACGAGCTCCTCGTCCAGCAGGCGCTCCGGCTTCCGACCTTCGAGACCGGCGGGGTCAACTACCTGAAACGCCTCACCCTCGTCGTCGCGGATGGACGCATCGTGGGGCTCTACTTTCCGGTCGCCGATCCGGCCGGGCATGCCGCCGAGGTGCTCGCCGACCTCGCTTGAGCCCCACTCCGAACAGGAAGTCTGACGCTTCGATCTGGTTGGCGCTGCCGGCCGCCTGTTTCCCGCGGATCAGGTCGGCACGTTGCTCTAATCGGGCGGCAGGTGGTCGCAACTGACATGGAACGGGCTCTGCGCTGGCCGATCGCAGAGCTCAGTGCAGCCTCGCGCGGTCATCCTGGTCCGGACAGCGGATTGGGTCCATTAACTAAGCCCGCAGTGCGCTCCAACCTGCGGCTCTTGCGCGCTTGCTCAACAGGCGGTATGCGGACATTATTGGTTAATCGGAGTTGTGAAGGTGTGATGGAAAAGCCGATTTTCATGGAACGCTGGTGGCTCGATGCGGTCGCGGGCACCGAGTGGAATGCGGTCACGGTGGAGCGTGGTGGGCGCCTGGAAGGCTGGCTGCCGTTTGCCCGCTCGAAAGCCATGGGCATGACCAAATGCGGCCTGCTACCGCTGAGCCGTCTGTTGTTTCCAGTTGTCGCGGTCGCGGCCAAGAAGCGTGAGAGTGCCGACCGGGCCCGCTTTCAGATCGAGCACGAGCTGATCGGCGCGCTGCCGA
>JANNSW010000104.1:0-18862 GCA_031403055.1 Hyphomicrobiaceae bacterium
CCCATCATCGCGCCGCGCCGCGCGCCCGCCGACATGATGGTCCGGCACATGGCGTCCCACACGTCCATGAAGCTCACCGGGCCCGACGCATCCGCCCCGATGCTGCGGACAGGCGCGCCGCGCGGCCGCAGCGTCGAAAAGTCGTGCCCGATGCCGCCGCCCTGCTGCATCGTGAGCGCGGCTTGCTTGACGTTGTCGAAGATCGAGCCGAGATCGTCCTCGATCCGGCCCATCACGAAGCAGTTGAAGAGCGTGACGCCGCGGCCGCTGCCCGCGCCCGCCAGGATCCGCCCGGCGGGCAGGAACTCGAAATCGCTCATCGCCGCGAGAAAGCGGTCGCGCCATAGCGAGCGGTGGGCTTCCGGCTCGGCCTCAGCGGCGGCGGTTGCCACCCGGGCGAACGTATCCCCGACCGTGCGGTCGACCGGCGAGCCGGCGTCATCCTTCAGGCGGTATTTCTGCTCCCAGATTGCTTTCGCGATCCCGGTGACGACATCGATGCTCTGGCTCATGTCCGCCGCCCCGGCCTGCTGCCCGACAGAATTGAATGTTCACGTTTTGTACACGACCGGTGCCGCGGCGTCAACCGCGTTCGCGCTGCAACTCGGAGGTTGGGCGCTTGGCCCCCCCCATCGCCTCCTCGAGCAGGCCGGCGGAAGCGGTCTCGATTGCAAGCTCGAGGCGGGCGAGGAACTCAGCTCGCTCAAGCCCTGGCGGGATCGGCTCCAGGATCTGAACGACGATGGTTCCTGGTCGATAGCGGCCGGCGCCGCGTGGCCAGAAATGCCCCGAATTGAGCGCGATCGGCACGCAAGGGACCGCGAGCGTCTGATAGAGCGCGACAACGCCGGGTTTGTAGTCGGGGGAAGCGCCCGGCGGCCGGCGCGTGCCCTCGGGAAAGATCAAAATCTGACGCCCCTCGGCTGCCCGCTTCCTGGCGGCCTTCAGCATCCGCCGCAGCGCTGCCGGACCCTTGTCGCGCTCGACTGGGATCATGCCGAATTTGCGCGCGAACCAGCCATAGACGGGGATCCGCATCAGCTCGGCCTTCATCACCAATGCCGGGTCGTCGAACAGCATCGGCAGCGCGAACGTGTCGAAGGCCGATTGGTGCTTGGAGGCGACCAGCAATGCGCCCGGCGGCACCAGCTCGCGGCCGCGAACCTCCAGGCTCACTCCGGCGATCAGCCTCAACAAGCCGATGACGGTCCGGCCATGGCTCTTCAGGCCGGCCATGGCGAAGCGATGCGGCATCAGCAATAATGGGCTGCCCAGCAGCAGATATAGGGCTGTCGCGAGCGTGAAGGCGAGCCGGAACGCGATCGAGGGCAGCATCGCTCGCTCTTCCCGCTACAGCTTGGGGTAGCGCATCGGATCCGCCAGCGCGGTGCCGGTCGGATGCTGCTCGCCCACAAGGCGCGAGACCACCAGCCGTGCCGCCGCCGGCAGCAGTTTCACATACTCGCTGAGCAGCAGCCGGGCACTCGGCGGGTGCAGCCACCAGCGCTCGATCCGGAAGCCGCTCGAGACCACCGGATAGGCGATCAGCTCGACCTCGGGCATGGCGCGGCGCAACTCGATCAGGCTGCGCGGCATGTGATAGCTCGACGTCACGATGATGATCGACTTGAAGCCGCGCTGGCGGGCCCATTCGCTGGTTTCAGCCGCATTGCCGACAGTGTCGCGGGCCACCCAGCCCAGGTCGATGCAGCAGTTGAACAGACGCTGATACTCCGGCGAATAGCGCAGCAGTGCCGATTTCGACGTCCGCTCATGCACTCCTGAGATGAAGAGCCGGCGGGCGAGCCCGTGATCGAGCAAGCGGATGGCTTCCTCGATCCGCGCTTCACCACCCGTCAACGCCACGATCCCGTCGGCGACCCTGGGCAGCTCCGGGCCCCGGCGCTCGACCATGCTGGTGAAAACGAGGAAGCCGGCCGCGAGTGCCGCCAAGGGCACCAGCGCGCACACCAACGCCGGCCGCCAACCGTGCCGCCACGTCGAGATGCCGTACCTGGGTGCTCCAACGGGCATGCTGCCCTCGCTCGCCCCGCTCATTGCCTGAACACAGGATACCCGATTTGCCGCTAAGGGAAAATCCGTAGTTGAAGCGTGGCTAGCAGGCGATTGTGGCCGATCAATTGCGAACGTTGAGGATCCGGAAGACGCCATAGCGCGAGGTCAGCATGCAGAGCGCGGCAACCACGATCACCACGATGCCGAGCAACAGGAAGCCTGCAAAGTCGAGGCTGCCCTGCCCGAACAAGTTGCGCAGCTCCGCGGCGGTTACGGCGCCCCCGCCGAGCAGCGGCGCAAACAGCGGCAGCAGGAAGAACACCGCCATGGCGGCAAGTGCTCCCACGAGCCCCGCCCGCACCCCGAGCGCAAGGAAATGCTTCTCGAACTCGCGGGCGATGAAACGGTCGGTCGCACCCACGAAATGCAGGACTTCCACGATCTCGCGGTTGGCGGCCATGGCGCTGTTGGTCGCCGACATGATGATGGCGGTGGTGGCGGCGCCGACCAGGATCAGGATGGCGAGGCCCGATAGCGCGAGCGAGCGTGTCACGGTGCGGATCTGCACCTGCCAGTGCCGGTGATCGTCGAGGTTGACGCCCTGGAAACTGCCGGCGATGGTGCTGCGCAGCGCCTCCAGATCGGGCGGCTCGCCGCGATCGAGCTCGATCGCGATCAGCCTGGGTATCGGCAACGATTGGAGCACGTCGGTCTTGCCGAGCCAGGGCTCCAGCAGCTCGCTGCCTTCCTCCGGCGTCAGCGGCCGCACGGAGACGATACCCTTCTGCCTGGCGAGAAACAGGGCGATCTTGGTCACCTTCTGCTCGGTCTCGACCGGGTCGCCGGGATCGACCTGAAGCGTGACCTCGCTCGCGATGTTGTGCATCCAGGCGGTGGCCGATTGATTGATCAGGTAGACAGCGCTGGCGGTCAGGCAGGCGAGGAAGCACATGATGCTGATCACCAGCGTCAGCGACCGCCCGGTCACGGAGCCCGCTGGCACGATCGGCGCGCTGACATTGCTGTTGCTGGCTTTGGCTTGACGTGCCGGCATGCCCACGTCCAGCGTCGGCGCGCGTCGCGAGCGCGGAGCTGCGCTTGGGCCAGCGGCCGGCTCGGACCGGCTCAGCCTGGTCGGATTGGGGTAGCTATCAGACGATTCGGACATGGCCCTCGTGCAGCTCGAGACGCTGTGCCTTGAATTGTTTCATCAATTGGTGGTCGTGGGTGGCGATCAGGACGGAGGTGCCGAGCCGGTTGAGCTCGATGAACAGCCGCAGCAGCCGGCGCGCCATCTGCGGGTCGACGTTGCCGGTCGGCTCGTCGGCCAGCAGCAGCTCGGGCTTGCCGATCACGGCGCGAGCGATGGCCGCACGCTGCTTCTCGCCGCCCGACAGCACCGGCGGATAGGCATGCATGCGCTCGCCGAGCCCGACCCATTGCAGCAGGTCGGTCACGTCCTCCTTGTAGTCGGACAGGCGTTTGCCGACCACCCTCAGCGGCAGGGCGACGTTCTCCCAGGTGGTCAGGTGGTCCAGCAGGCGGAAATCCTGGAACACGATGCCGATGCGTCGCCTGAGCTGGGCGCGCCGTGCCGCGGACACACGCGACACGTTCTGGCCGAACAGATGGATCTGGCCGTCGGTCGGTCGCAGCGACATGAAGAGCAGCCGCAGCAGCGAGGTCTTGCCAGAGCCCGAGGGGCCGGTCAGGAAGTGGAACGATCCAGCTTTCAGGTGGAAGTCGATGTCGAGCAGCACTTCGGGCCCGCGCCCGTAAGTCAGTCCGACGTTGTGCAGCCGAATCATGAAAAATCGTTCCTCGCGAGGCCATGCACAGGGTCAACGGCCCTGATCGGGTGACAATCGGGTAACTGTTCGGCGAAAAGAGGTCCGGCCCATGCGATCGGTCTTTCCACAGATTGCTACCGCACTGCCAATATCATCCGAGTCGTGTGGCCAAGGCGTGTCCGCGCGCCCGTGGCAACAGCTTCCGAGCCCGGTTGAAGCCGCCGCGCGGAGCTGCGCAATGCAAACCGGGTGTGATTTAGCATGGCGCAGCGAGCGGAAATCGGGTCCAGCCTTACTCGCGGCGCTTTTTGCACTAGAATTCACAACGAGAATTCCCTACTGCCGAGCGTGACATGATCATTCGTTGCCCGCAATGCGACTCCACCTACGAGATTGCCGGATCGACCCAGGTCCTCGGCAAGAAGGTGCGTTGCACCAATTGCACGCATGTCTGGCGGGTCGAGGCAGTCGAGGAAAACCCCAGAGCGGTCGAGCCGGAGCCCGAAATCACCGAGGCTGACGCGGATTCTCCCCAAGAGGGTGGCGAGGCTGAAGCTGCTGGCGATCCGTCGCCGGACCTGGGCGAGGACCACGAGCAACTCGCGGCCCAGACTACCGATGCCGAGCCCGACGACGGCGACAGGCCCTGGGAGGATCCATCCGAGGGCGATGGTGCCCAGGCCGAGCCGGCGCCCATGGCTCCGGAGCGGCCCAACGCGACGCTGCGGCGGGAGCCGGCCGGGTGGCAACAGCCTGCAGCGGTGCCGCTTGCCCCTGCAGCTCCGACCACCGCCCGACCATCCCGCCAGCGTCCAGACCGATACTCGCTCGATCCCTTCGACGACCCCAAGCCCGTTGCCGGCTCGGCGCCAGCGGCGGGTGCCGGCGCATCGAGCACGCCGTTTTCCGATCTCGGGGCCAATTGGTCGGCTGCCGAGCGGCGCATCGAGCGGGAGCGGAAATACACCAACGGGCATGCCGCTGGCGCCAATGGCCCATCGCGCCAACCGACCGATCCGGTGCGGCCCAATCTCCGGCAGGTCGATGCGTCGTGGGACCGCGGCTCACAGCTCGAAGGTGAAACCGATTACGACCCGCAGGATCGACCCGTCCGCGAGCAGGCCAATGATTTCACCGAGCCTGCGTTGCCAGGGCGCGGCTCGCGCATTGGCGTTGTGCTCGGCTGGCTCGCGCTCGTCGCCGTGCTGACGGGAGGGGCCATGTTTGCCCTGTTCGGCCGTGAAACCGTGGTGCAGGTGCTGCCGGGAGCCGCGCCCGTCTACGCTTCGCTCGGCATGCCGGTCAATCGGCGCGGCCTCGAGTTTCGTGATGTCACCTACGTCTGGACGGTCGACGGCAAGGGGCGGCCCGCCATCGACGTCGCCGGCGAGATCGAGAATGTGTCGGCAGCGCCCGTGATGGTGCCGACCGTGGTGTTCGCCTTCCAGGACGAGGAGGGGCTCGAGCTGTTCCACTGGGCGACACCCGTGCGCCGTTCGCCGCTGCCGCCTGGCAAACGCAGCAAGTTCCAGGCGCGCATCCCGGCGCCGCCCGAGGCCGTACGCAATCTGCAGCTGCGTTTCGCAAGGGCGCGATAGGTGAGCGCGCTACGGCGTGTCAGCAGAGCCGCTCGAGCGGGGGCGGTCGCTGCGCCCCGGCTTCACTCCAAATCCGCCCGGTAACCAGCCATGTCGATGACCGCTGACGGTCTGCAGATCAACGTCATCTTCACGCCGGAGCAAATTGCCGGGCGCGTCGATGGGCTTGCCCGGGAGATCGCCGCGCAGCGCCTGGGGCCGCTATTGGTGGTTGCGATCCTGAAGGGCAGCTTCGTGTTCGCGGCCGACCTCATTCGCGCGCTGCATCGCGCCGGCATTGCGCCCGAGGTCGACTTCATCTCGCTGTCGAGCTACCGCGCCAGCACCAACTCGTCGGGCAAGGTCGAGATCCTGCGCGACATCGAGACCGATGTGCGCGGGCGCAACGTGCTCCTCGTCGATGACATCCTGGAGAGCGGGCGCACGCTCGCCTATGCCAAGGACCTGCTGGTGGCGCGCGCCGCCGCCACGGTCAGGACCTGCGTGCTGCTCGACAAGCCGGGCGAGCGCGCGGCCGCGATCGAGGCCGACTTCCGCGCCTTCGAATGCCCGAGCCTGTTCGTCGTCGGCTACGGCATGGACCTCGCCCACCGCTTCCGCGAGCTACCCTTCGTCGGCCACGTGGTGAAGCGGGGGGAGTAGGGGACCGTTTCCCCCAGATCACTCCTCCGCCCCTGCCCTCTCCCCCAGCCGCGCGATCCGCAGCAGGGTGATGCGGTTGCGGCTTTTCTTGATGACCTCGAAGCGGTAGCCCTGGAAGGTGAAGACCTGGCCCGCATCGGGAATGGTCTCGGCCTCGTGGATGACGAAGCCGGCGATGGTGGTCGCCTCCTCGTCGGGGAGATTCCAGTCCATGTTGCGGTTCAGGTCGCGGATCGGCACGGCGCCATCGACCACCACCCGGCCGTCGCTCTGCGGCCTGATGCCCTCGTCGGGCATGTCGTCGTGCTCGTCGGAAATCTGGCCGACGATCTCCTCCAGGATGTCCTCCAGCGTGACGAGGCCCTGCACCTCGCCATACTCGTCGACGACGAGGGCGAAATGCGACTTGCGCTTCAGGAATTCGCTGAGCTGATCCTTGAGGCCGATCGTGTCCGGCACGAACCATGGCTGCGAGTAGAGCAGTTTCAAGTCGAGGCGCCCGATGTCCCAGTCCGCGCCATGCAGCGCCCGCAGCAGGTCCTTGACGTTGAGCACGCCGACGATGTTGTCGGGGTCGCTCATCCATACCGGAATGCGCGTGAACTCGCTTTTCAAGGCGCCGGCGACGATCTTCTCTGGCGCATCGTCGCCGCAGACCGCCTCGATGCTGGTGCGGTGCACCATCACGTCCGACACCTCGAGATCACGCAGGTCGAGGATGCCGCCCAGCATGTCGCGGTCGCCCTTGACGACGGCGCCTTCGCGATGATGCAGGTCGATCGCGCCCCTGAGCTCCTGATGAGCCACGTCCTCGTCGAGCGCGCGGCGTCCCGCGATGCCGAGCTGTCGCAACAGCAGCCGGACGATCGCATGGATCGCGCCGTTGACGGGCGAGACGATCGCAACGAATGCCTGCACCAGCGGCGAGACCAGCAGCGCGGTCCGATTGGGCCGGGTGATGGCGATCGTCTTGGGCAGCACCTCGCCGAAAATGAGGATCAGCAGCGTCATGACGATGGTGGCATAGACGACGCCGGCATTGCCGAAGATGTCGATCAGGAAGCCGGTCGCCAAGGCGGAAGCGAGAATGTTGACGAAACTGTTGCCGAGCAGCAGCGCCCCGATCATCCGCTCGGGATTGCCGAGCAACCGGTTGATGATCGCCGCGCGCCGGTTGCCGTCCTGCTCCAGGGTGTGCATCCGAGCGCGCGAGGCAGCTGTCAGCGCCGTTTCCGACCCCGACATGAATGCCGAGCACAGCAATAGCGCGACGATCGCGCCGCCGGTGAGTAGTGTCTCTAATTCGGTGTTCATGGGTCTTTCCAGGCAACCTGCCGGGCGAGGAAGGATTCGAGCTCAGTCCATGATACGTCACGGCTGATGAAAGCTTTGCCGATGCCGCGGACGAGAATCAGCGTCGGCTGGCCCGACTTCACCTTCTTGTCCTGTGCCATCAGGCGCATGAGGGTGGCGACTTCGGGCCGGTCAGTGCCCCGAACATGGGCGATCCGCGTTGGCAGACCAGTTGCCTGCAGATGGGTTTCGACCCGTGCCGCCGAGCCTCTGGGCGCTAGGCCCAGCTCCTCCGACAGGATGAAGGCGAGCACCATGCCGATCGAGACGGCCTCGCCATGCAGCAGCCGGGCCGTGTAGCCGGCTGAGGCTTCGAGAGCATGGCCGAAGGTGTGGCCGAGGTTGAGCAGGGCCCGCTCGCCCGTCTCGGTTTCGTCGCGGGCGACGAGCTCGGCTTTCGCCCGGCACGAAACCTCGATGGCGCGCGTGCGCTCAGGGCAACTGGCGGCATGGATCGCCGGCCAATTCTGCTCGAGCCAGCCGAAGAACTCCGCGTTGCCGAGCAATCCGTACTTGGCGACCTCGGCATAGCCCGAGCGGAACTCGCGCGGGGACAGCGTCGACAGCACGGCGGTATCGGCGATGACGAGGCGCGGCTGGTGGAAGGTGCCGATCAGGTTCTTGCCGGAAGCGGTATTGATGCCGGTTTTGCCGCCCACGGAAGAATCGACCTGGGCGAGCAGCGTTGTCGGCATCTGGACGAGCCTGACGCCGCGCCGCAGGATGCTCGCGGCAAAGCCCGCCAGATCGCCGGTCACGCCGCCGCCGAGTGCGATCACCAGATCGCCGCGCTCGACGCCGAGCTCGAGCAGGCGCTCCGACAGGCGTGCAAGCTCGGCAAAGCCCTTGCTCGCCTCGCCCGGCGGCACGATTGCGCTGCCCAGATGAACGACTTCGGCGGCAAGTGATGATTCGAGCGCCTGCAGGTGCAACCCGGCGACCGTCTGGTCGGCGACGACCGCGGTGCGAGCGCCCTTGAAACGGGAGGCGATCATCGGCCCGGCGGAATGGACGAGCCCGGGGCCGATCAGGATCTCGTAGCTGCGGTTGCCTAGCGCGACCGGCACCACGATCGGCTCAGCCGCCGCTTGCCCAGACCGCGCCAGCGGTACCGCTTGCCGTTTGGTCATGGCGGCGCCTCTTCCAGGTGCGACCGGCGATCCTCGAATGCGCCAAGGGCCTGGATGATCTCGGTGACGATCACCTCGTGGGGAACGTCGCGGCTCTCGACGGCGAAATCGGCCAGCGCATAGACCGGATAGCGCTCGCTCATCAGCCGGCGCATCACCGCCTCGGGGTCCTCGACCTTCAGCAACGGCCGGTTGTTGCGCTTGCGCACGCGCTGCATCAGCAATTGCAGGTCGGCCTTCAGCCACACGGAGATCGCCGATCGGGCGATCCGCTCGCGCGTCTCCGCGCTCATGAAGGCGCCGCCGCCGGTTGCCAGGATGCAAGCGCCGTTGTCGAGAATGCGAGCGATCACCCGGCGCTCGCCGTCGCGGAAATAGGGCTCGCCATGGACGTCGAAGATCTCGGTGATGGTCTGGCCGGCAGCCGCCTCGATCTCGCTGTCGGCATCCAGGAACCGCAACCCCAACTGCTCGCCGAGCCGACGCCCGATCGAGGACTTGCCTGCGCCCGGCATGCCAACGAGCACCACCGACCGGCTGCCGAGCAGTCGGCGCGCCGCCTTGGCCGCAGCGGATTGGGGTAGGCCAGTGCTCATCGAGACCTCGCAATCGGCCGGAAACTTCCACAATTGGCGGGGGTCCGCAACCGCCATGCGTCGCGGCACCCTCGATCAGGGCACGCGGCCGGCAAGCAAGAGTGGCAAACTCCACGCCGTTACGATCACTTCCGCTCGACTTTGGTCGATGCCGGGGCGAGCGGCCTTGCTCCTGCCCGGCACGCGCGCTGTCGGAAGCGCGAGCTCCTCCAATGAAGCGGCGTCCCCTGGGCATCCAGGGATCGGACACGACGCAATAGCATGGCTCGCCCTTGCACCACGCTGTCTTCGTTCCCTCGCGCAGCCGGTTGCGCTCTGCCGCCCCGCTCGGAGCGCAGAGTTACAAGTGCAGGGAGCGGAGCGGCCGGCCCTGGGTAAGTGTTTCGGATGCGGGCAAGCCGCTCCGCCGCGCTCGGAAGGGTGTTTGAGCCGCCAAATGCTCCCGCGCATCCAAGGCGGGAGAGTAGCTTGGGATGTGTCTCCACTGTCCCGAGCGGCAGCATCATCCGGGTGAGCTTAGGCCCCGGCCCTCGTCCGACGCTTCCCCCCACCCGAGACGCCAGCGCACGTGATCAGGCCCCTGCGTGGGGGGAATGGGAGGAGGATAAGCGGGGATCGGGAGACGGGGATAAGTTTGTTTGCGCTGATCTCGAGGTCTTGCAATGACCTCACCCGGTCAACCAATCTTCCACACGCAATTCAGGCACATGCTCGAAGTCCACCGTGTTTCGAGAAAGCAGCGTGGCGCCATGAGCCAATGTGATGCGGGCGATTTTCAGGTCCATTGCACCGACACGCAGGCGTTGGGCCCTCAACTGAACGTACACATCCGCTGCAGCCCGATCCCACGGCAGGACGAGGCCCGAAGCAAAGAATGCGATTCGACCCTGGAGCCGCTTGTACAACGCGATTTGCCGATGCGGGTCCCGCTGCCGCTCGATCTGCGCGAGCCAACCGCGGAGCTGCTCCTCTGCGCGTTGATGATGGTCGTTGCGACCTCGTCGTCGCAACCTTCCAGCCTCGCGTTGAGTGCAGCGCCTGCCGCCCCGGCGCGGTCGAGCTCCCACAGATGATCGGTGTCAAGCACCAGCATCGGCGTCTACATCATCTTTCTTATTCTCGCGCTCGCGATACTCGCGCCCGAGCTCAATCATCTCGTCGAAGCCCGGGTCGTCCTTGCTCGCGCCGTACCACGCGCGCCAATCCCTGCTCGAGGGGCGGCGCGTCCTGTCGAGCGTCAACTCGGCCATCTGCCTCTCCAGCGTGGCAACACTGTCTTCCAGCGGTGTCATCATCGTCGTCATCTCATGCGAGGCTCGTTGCATTGTGAGATAGCATGCCATCGCCTGGTGGCAGAGTACACACGCATGCGAACCGTTCGCGCGGCCCACGACTTTCGCTGAGGCGTTCAGCCTCCCGGCCTTGCTCCCGCCGCCCACGCGCGCTATCGGAAGCACCATATTGACTTAGAACGTCCCCGCTCTCCGACGGGTTGGGACCCGATAAGGGACAAGCTCATGGCTCGCAATCGCATCGCGCTGATCGGCGCCGGCATGATCGGGGGCACGCTCGCCCATCTGATCGGCTTGAAGGGGCTCGGCGATGTCGTGCTGTTCGACATTTCCGAGGGTACGCCCCAGGGCAAGGCGCTCGATCTCGCGCAGGCCGCTCCGGTCGAGGGCTTCGACATGGCGCTGAAAGGCACCAATGCCTACGCCGATATCGAAGGCGCCGACGTCGCGATCGTGACGGCCGGTGTTCCGCGCAAGCCCGGCATGAGCCGCGACGATCTGCTCGGCATCAATCTCAAGGTGATGGAGCAGGTGGGTGCGGGCTTGAAAAAATATGCGCCCAATGCCTTCGTGATCGTCGTCACCAATCCGCTCGACGCCATGGTATGGGCGCTGCAGCGCGCTTCAGGCCTGCCGCGCAACATGGTGGTCGGTATGGCGGGCGTGCACGATTCCGCGCGGATGCGCCATTTCATTGCCGATGAGCTGAAAGTATCGGTCGAGGACGTGCAGGCGTTCGTGCTGGGCGGGCACGGCGACACCATGGTGCCGCTGGTTCGCTACTCGACGGTTGCCGGCATTCCCCTCCCCGACCTCGTCAAGATGCGCTGGCTCACCGAGCAGCGCCTGGAGCAGATCGTCGATCGCACCAGGAATGGCGGCGCCGAGGTCGTCAATCTGCTGAAAACAGGCTCGGCTTTCTACGCGCCCGCCCATGCCGCACTCGAGATGGCGGAGAGCTTCCTCAAGGACAAGAAGCGGGTGCTGCCGTGCGCCGCCTATCTCAATGGCGAGTATGGTGTGAAGGGGCTTTACGTCGGCGTGCCGGTGGTGATCGGGGTCGGTGGCGTCGAGCGGGTGGTCGAGATCGACCTCAACATGCGCGAGCGCTCGGCGTTCATGCATTCGGTCGAATCGGTGAAGGGCCTGGTCGATGCCTGCCTGAAGCTCGCACCGCACATGGGTGCTTGAACCCGTCGAGCCGCAACAACAATCGAGGAGACACCCATGGCCCGCTACGGCATCATGGCCAAGAAGCTGCCGGGAAAACTTCCCTATTCCCATGCGGTCGCAATCCGCGGCGGCGTTTTTCTTTCAGGCCAGGTACCGCTCGATCCCAAGAGCGGCAAGCTCGTCGAAGGCGACATCAAGGCCCAGACCACCCAGGTCTTCAAGAATATCGCGCTCGTGCTGAAGGAGGCCGACTGCGATTTCGGCGACGTGGTCAAGGTCAATGTCTATCTCGCCGACATGGCCGACTTCGCGGCGATGAACGAGGTTTATGCGACGTGGTTCGAGGCGCCCTATCCGGCGCGCACCACGATCGGCGTCGCCAGCCTGCCGCTCGGCGCCCGCATCGAGATCGAGGTCGTCTGCGAGGGCGGGCCGCTCACGCCTTGAGGATCAGGCACAAAGGTCGAGCGATATCGAATACACGGCGGTCATCCAGCAGGACGGCGAATGGTGGATCGGCTGGATCGAGGAGATCCCAGGCGTCAACTGCCAGGAGAGGACGGAGGCCGCGCTCATCGCGAGCTTGCGTGATGCACTCGAGGAGGCGATGGAGCCAGTGAGCGACTAAGCAGAGTTCGCCAAAGTGGTCTTCCCGGTTTGGCGATAAAACTCTGCGAAAACAAAAGAATCCAAGCAGGCATTCGTTGGTCTTCCAACGAAAGTCTGCTTAGTTGTCATTTTGCGGACAGCCCGACACCCGGCATCCCGGACGACGCGGAGCGGCGATCCGGGACCTTGGCCGGAATGCGGAGGTTGCGGCTAAGATCCCGGACCGAACGCCGGATTGGACGTCGAGCAAGCACTGATGAAATTGGCCGGCATTCGTCCGGGATGCCGGGTAACTGCCTGAAGGTGCAGGAGGATCCGAGGGTTGCTGCTCAGCTGCGCCGGGCTGCCTCGATTGTGACGAGCCAATTGCGTTTCAATCGCATAGAAAGTGAGCGCGTTCCCGTTGCCGCACCAATTTTTGCAGCTCCATGTTCCCTGGAAGGACAGCGATGCCACGCGAGGCTTTGAACACAGCCTTTCTCGAGACCTCGTTCCTCGATGGAGCGAACGCCGTCTACCTCAGCGAGCAGCATGCGCGCTTTGCAGCCGATCCGGCTTCCGTCCCGGCCGACTGGCGGGTCCTGTTCGAGGCGCTGAAGGATGAGGGCGCGAGCATCGCGCACGAGGCCTCTGGCCCATCATGGCACCGGCCCGAGCGCTCGAGCGCAGGCAACGGGAGCGGGCTCGAGGACCAGGCGGCGGCGGTCAGCACTGTCATGCCGGCACTCATGGGCAATGGCCACGCCGTCCGCGAGCCGGCGGCCGAGGGCGAGCAATCGATCGCGGTTGCGAGCCGGGCCGCCCGCGACACGATCGCGGCCTTGAACCTCATCCGCAACCACCGCGTGCGCGGTCATCTCGCCGCCGACCTCGATCCCCTGGGCCTTGCCGAGCGCGGCGACCACCCCGAGCTGCGCCCCGAGAATTACGGCTTTGGCGAAGCCGATCTCGACCGGCCGATCTTCATCGACCAGATGCTCGGACCCGACAATGCCGTGCTCTCCATGCGCCAGATCGTCGGTATCATGCGCCAGACCTATTGCGGCAAGGTCGGCGTCGAATACATGCATATCGCCAGCATCGAGCAGCGGCGCTGGATCCAGCGGCGCATCGAGAGCCGGGAGAAGTGGATCAAATTCTCCGCCCGCGGCAAGAAGGCGATCCTCAACAAGCTGATCGAATCGGAGAGCTTCGAGCGCTTCCTGCACGTCAAATACACCGGCACCAAACGCTTCGGCCTGGAAGGGGGCGAGGCGGCGGTGCCTGCGCTCGAGCAGATCATCAAGCGCGGCTCCGAGCTCGGCGTCGTCGAGATCGTGATCGGCATGTCGCACCGCGGGCGCTTGAACGTGCTCGCCAACGTCATGGCCAAGCCCTTCCGCGCGATCTTCAACGAGTTCAAGGGTGGCTCCTCCAAGCCCGACGACGTGGAGGGCTCGGGCGACGTGAAGTACCATCTCGGCGCCTCCTCCGACCGCGCGCTCGGCGGGGAGAGCGTGCATCTGTCGCTGACGGCCAACCCTTCGCATCTGGAGATCGTCGACCCGGTCGTGCTCGGCAAGGTCCGGGCGAAGCAGGACCAGCGTGGTGGCTGGCAGCATCGCGAGGAGGTGTTGCCGCTGTTGCTGCATGGCGACGCGGCCTTCGCCGGGCAAGGCGTGGTCGCCGAATGCCTGGGCCTCTCCGGCCTGAAGGGCCACAAGACCGGCGGCTCGATCCACTTCATCGTCAACAACCAGATCGGCTTCACGACGAGCCCGCGCTATGCGCGCTCCTCGCCCTACCCCTCCGACGTCGCCCGCATGGTGCAGGCGCCGATCTTCCACGTGAACGGGGATGATCCCGAAGCCGTCACCTACGTGGCCAAGGTCGCGACGGAGTTCCGCCAGAAGTTCAAGAAGCCGGTCGTCATCGACATGTTCTGCTACCGCCGCCATGGCCACAACGAAGGCGACGAGCCCAGCTTCACCCAGCCGCTGATGTACAAGAAAATCCGCAGCCATCCGACCGTGGTCGAGGTCTATGGCAAGGAGCTGATCGGGGAAGGTGTGATCACGCAAGGCGATCTCGACCGGATGCGCGCGAGCACGCAGCAGCACCTGGAAGCCGAGCTCGCGGTCGCCGACAGCTACAAGCCCAACAAGGCCGATTGGTTCGATGGACGCTGGTCGCAGATGGCGGTCGCCGAGGAGGGCGATCGCCGGGGTTTCACCGGTGTCGATATCGATAGTTTGCGCGCGATCGGGCGGAGCATCACCGCGGCGCCGAAAGACTTCCGCCTGCACAAGGGCGTCGAACGGGTGGTCCAGCGCCGCGCGGAGATGATCGAGTCGGGCGAAGGCATCGATTGGGCGACCGCTGAGCATCTGGCGTTCGGTACGCTGCTCGGCGAGGGCGTACCCGTGCGCTTCTCGGGCCAGGACGTGGAGCGCGGCACCTTCTCGCAACGCCATGCCGTGCTGATCGATCAGGAGAGCGAGAAGCGCTGGACCCCCTTGAAGCATGTCGGGGGCAAGCAGGGCCGCTTCGAGATCATCAACTCGATGCTGTCGGAGGAAGCCGTGCTCGGCTTCGAGTACGGCTACAGCCTCGCCGAGCCCAATGCGCTGGTATTGTGGGAGGCCCAGTTCGGCGATTTCGTCAATGGCGCACAGGTGGTGATCGACCAGTTCATCTGCTCGGGTGAGCGCAAATGGCTGCGTCTTTCGGGCCTCGTGCTGCTGCTGCCGCACGGCTACGAAGGCCAGGGTCCCGAGCACTCTTCCGCGCGCCTCGAGCGCTTCCTCCAGCTCTCGGCGGAAGACAATTGGCAGGTCGCCAACTGCTCGACGCCCGCCAACTACTTCCACATCCTGCGCCGGCAGGTCCGCCGCAAGTTCAGGAAACCCCTGATCCTGATGACACCGAAATCGCTGCTGCGCCACAAGCGGGTGGTCTCCCGGCTCGAGGAGCTGGCCGCGGGCACGAGCTTCCATCGCATCCTGTGGGACAGTGCCGACCCCAAGTGCGGAGGCAGCGGGTTGCAGCCCGACGACAAGATCCGCCGGGTCGTCATGTGCTCGGGCAAGGTCTACTACGACCTGCTGGAATCGCGGGAGGCCCAGCAAATCGACGATGTCTATCTGCTGCGGCTCGAGCAGCTCTATCCATTCCCAGGCAAGTCCTTGTCCGAGGAGCTCACCCGCTTCCCCAACGCCGACATGGTCTGGTGCCAGGAGGAGCCACAGAACATGGGCGCTTGGCTGTTCGCGCAGTCGAGCCTCGAGCATGTGCTCCAGAACGTGAACGGCAAGGTCGCGCGCGTGCGCTACGCCGGCCGGCCTTATTCGGCGGCAACCGCAACGGGTCTGCTGAGCAAGCACAACGCCGAGCAGAAAGCGCTGGTCGATTCAGCGCTGACAGGCTGAGACGGCGCCGACCGGATGGGCCGGCAACATCAAGACATGCAGGAGAGGCAATCGGAATGGCGACAGAGATAAGAGTGCCCGCGCTCGGGGAATCGGTCGCCGAGGCGACGGTCGGCAAGTGGTATAAGCAGCCGGGCGACGCGGTCAGGGCCGACGAGGCGGTGGTCGAGCTCGAGACCGACAAGGTGACGCTCGAGGTGCCGGCTCCCGCGAGTGGTGTGATGGGGGACGTGAAGGCGGCAACCGGCATGACGGTCGCGGTCGGCAGCGTGCTCGCCTTCATCCGCGAGGGCGAGGTCGCGGCGGCAGGTGCCGCTGCCCCCGCCGCGGTGCCTGCAACCGCAAAGGCGGCATCGGTGCCGGCAGCCAAGCCCGTTGCGGCCACCACGCCAGCCAAACTAACCCCGGTCGCCCCAGTGGTGGCTGCCGTGTCGGTCCCAGCGGGACCGGTCAGGATGCCCGCCCCATCGCCCCGCAAGCTCGACGAGGTGATCCGCACGGCGCCTTCCGCTGCGCCAGCGGCTCATGCCGGTGTTGCTCCGCTCGCAGCGATCCCCGCGGCCATGCGCGCGCCCTCCCTGATCGAGGACGCCGCGCGCGAGGAGCGGGTCAGGATGACGAGGCTGCGCCAGACCATCGCGCGCCGCCTGAAGGATGCCCAGAATACGGCCGCCATGCTGACGACCTTCAACGACGTCGACATGGGCGCGGTGATGGAGCTGCGCAAGCAGTACAAGGAGCTGTTCGAGAAGAAGCACGGCGTGAAGCTCGGCTTCATGGGCTTCTTCGTGAAAGCGTGCGTGCAGGCGTTGAAGGACGTGCCGGCCGCCAACGGCGAGATCGACGGCACCGACCTCGTCTACAAGAACTACTACCACATCGGTGTCGCGGTCGGCACCGAGCGCGGCCTGGTGGTGCCGGTCGTGCGCAATGCCGACCTGCTATCGCTCGCTGAGATCGAGGGACGAATCGCCGATTTCGGGGCGCGGGCCCGCGACGGCAAGCTCGCGATCGAGGAGATGCAGGGCGGCACCTTCACCATCTCGAACGGGGGCGTCTATGGCTCGCTGATGTCGACGCCGATCCTGAACGCGCCGCAGTCGGGCATTCTCGGCATGCACCGGATCGAGGAGCGGCCGGTGGTGCGGGCGGGGCAGATCGTGGCGCGGCCGATGATGTATCTCGCGCTTTCCTACGATCACCGGATCGTCGACGGGCGGGAGGCGGTGACGTTCCTCGTACGGGTGAAGGAGGCGCTGGAGGACCCCAAGCGGCTGGTACTGGATCTGTGATCTATCGCGGGCGAGCTGCCGCTCGCTCCTACATCGACCAAGGAGCGACCGGCAGGTCGCCCGCGGTCTCGAGCGGGTGGAATCGATCACATGAAAAAACTGCCTCGCATTGCCTCGGCCGAGGCCGTCATTCACGGAGTCTTGAAGATCGTCTGGACTGACGGCTATGAAGGCGTCGTCGACCTCAGGCCAGTCATCGACCGCGGCAGGATATTCACCTACCTCCAGGAACCCGCGCATTTCAGGAAGGTGACAGTCGATGAATATGGTCATTCCATCGGTTGGATCAACGATGAAGGCTACGAGATCGACCTCGGCGCGGATAGCTTGCGGCGCGACTGCGAGCGCCAGGCCGAGGTCCACAAGCTGATGGTGAGTTGACCGGCCTCGAGTGTGGATCGGGGGCAACCTGCCGGTCGCCGCTACATCCTCAGACTCAGTGCCGTAGGGGCGACCGGCTGGTCGCCCGCAAGCGAGGCAAGCGGTGAGTAGCGTAGGCGACATCTTCCGGTGGTTGCTCGGTGGCAAGGGCAAGCCAGCACCGATCGAGGCTGTCGCAGACGCTCGACCCGATCGCCCAGCGCCGACAGCAGCAACAAAGCAGCGGGAACCCATGACCACTACCTACGACCTGATCGTCATCGGCACCGGTCCCGGCGGGTATGTCGGCGCCATTCGTGCGGCGCAGCTCGGGCTGAAGGTCGCCGTCGTCGAGAAGCGCGCGACCCATGGCGGCACCTGCCTCAATGTGGGCTGCATCCCCTCGAAAGCGCTGCTGCATGCCTCCGACCTCTACGAGGAGGCCGGCAGGGGCTTTGCCCATATGGGGATCGGTGTCTCGCCGGTGCTCGATCTGGCCAGGATGCTCGCCTTCAAGGACGAGGGCGTCGCCGGCAACGTGCAGGGGGTCGAGTACCTGTTGAAGAAGAACAAGATCGACGCCCATCGCGGCACCGCGCGCATCGTCGGCGCCGGCCGGGTCGAGGTTCGCCCCGACAACGGCGCGGCCAGCATGCTCGAAGGCAAGGCGATCGTGATCGCGACCGGCTCGGATGTCGCGCGCCTGAAAGGCATCGAGGTCGACGAGCGCCGAATCGTATCCTCGACCGGCGCGCTGACCTTGCCGGCGGTGCCGGGCAAGCTGCTGGTGATCGGCGCGGGCGTGATCGGGCTCGAGCTCGGCTCAGTCTGGCGCCGGCTCGGCTCCCAAGTGACGGTCGTCGAATATCTCGATCGCATCCTGCCGGGCATGGACGGGGATGTAGCGAGGAGCTTTCAGCGCATCCTGCAGAAGCAGGGCATCGCGTTCCGGCTCTCCTGCAAGGTGACGGGCGTCGCGCCCCACGCTGACAAGCTTGCCGCCACCGTCGAGCCTGCGGCTGGAGGCGCTGCGGAAACGATCGTGGCAGATGTCGTGCTCGTCGCCGTCGGCCGCACACCCTACACCGAGGGCCTGGGTTTGAAGGAGGCTGGCGTCGAGACCGACGCCAAGGGTCGCGTCGCCGTCGACGAGCACTACCAGACGAACGTCGCCGGCATCTTCGCGATCGGCGATGTGGTGGCAGGACCCATGCTTGCCCACAAGGCCGAGGACGAAGGCGTCGCCGTTGCCGAGATCATCGCGGGCAAGCCAGGACATGTGAGCTATGCGGTCATTCCCAATGTCATCTATACGGCGCCCGAGGTCGCAACGGTCGGGCGCACCGAGGAGGAGTTGAAGGAGGCGGGCATTGCCTACGGAGTCGGAAAATTCCCGTTCACGGCGAACGGCCGCGCCAAGGTCAACCGCACGACCGAGGGCTTCGTGAAGGTGCTGGCGGATGCCGCGAGCGATCGCGTGCTCGGCGTCCACATCATCGGCCCCCATGCCGGCGAGCTGATCGCCGAAGCCGCCGTCCTGATGGAGCGCGGCGGCACGGCGGACCAGCTCGCGCGGACCTGCCATGCCCACCCGACATTGTCCG
>JANNSW010000105.1:0-3208 GCA_031403055.1 Hyphomicrobiaceae bacterium
GTGCCGAGCGCCATGGCAAAGGTCGCCCCGACCCCTGCCCAGAACATGCCCTGGCCGAGCGCGAACACGAGCACGATGATGGCTCCGGTGCAGGGCCGGATCCCGACAGCCGCCGCGAGTGCGAGCGCCTTGCGCCAGGACCAAGCGCCCTCGAGCTCGGCCGGCCCAGGCAGGTGGGCATGATCGTGATCGTGATCGTGGGCATGGCCGGGCTGGGAATGCGCCGCAGCCGGCGATGCGCGCAACGCTTCGGCCAGCGCGCGCCAGAGCAGCCAGGCGCCGACCAGCGCGATCAGCGCGTAGCTCGCCTGCTCCAGCCGGTTCGAGGTGGCCTGGATCGCGAGCCCCGTCGACCTGAGCGCGATGGCGAGGATGCCGACCAGCACGATCGCCGAAAGGGCCTGCATGAAACCGGCCAGGAACGAGATCGCGATGCCGCGCCGCAGCGTCCGCCCGTCGGCGAGCACATAGGAGGTGATGATTGCCTTGCCGTGGCCGGGGCCGGCCGCATGCAGCACGCCGTAGAGGAAGGCGATGCCCGCGAGCACCAGCCCCGCCCAGGCCGAGCCCTGCTGCTTCAGCGCCTTGACGCTGCCCGTCAGCTGCAGGTTGAGCTCGCGCTGGCGGGTCTCGACCCAGATCATCACCCGATCGAGCACCCCATTGCCGCGCCGGCCGGCGGTGGCGTCGCGCTGGCCGAGGATGCTGCGCGGCTTGGTCGTCGCATCACCGGCGGAAGTGGCTGCACCGCCCCCGGTGACCGCGGTCGAGGCCGTATCCGCAACACTCCGATGCGGCATCATGGCAAGCAGCGAAAACGCCAGGGCGACGAGGCAGAACGTGCGCACGACCGGTCGCATGGCAGCCCCTACTTGCAGGTGACGATGGCGTCCTGGGAGTAGAGCGCGCCCACGGCACCGCCCTCGCTGCTGAAGAAGGCCTCGTCGAGCGCCTGCTGATCCTGGGTTTCGGGAGGCGCCGCCAAGGCCGCGCCGCAACCCTTGGGGGCGTTCGCGGCGACCTTCACCGCGTCCTTGCCGGTAAAGGCGAAGGCGATGAAGTAGCTCGGATCATAGACGGCGACAGTGAGGTTCAAGGTGCCCGGATTGACCGGGGCCTTCAGCGGCAGGGTAAAGTGCAGCGATAAACCCGCGGTCGGATCGTACTCGGCATAGTAGTCGATCGGATCGGTCAGCTCGATCTTCTCGCCTTCGATCTTTGCTTCCGTGAAATAGCCGAACTCTTTCAGCGAATCGACGTTCTCCTGCGCGAGCGACAGCAACTCGTCGCGGTCGAATTTGCCGTCGCCATTGGCATCGAGCCCCTGGGTCGCGAGCGAGGCGTAGCCTTCATCGAACGTCCAGGCGTGGCGGAAGCCGCTGACGGCGCCCGTTGCGTCGTAGAGCACCTCGCTCGCAGCGCCGATCCAGACATGGGGGTGTGCCGCAGCCTGCGGGGCATGGCCCGCCGCCACGAAAGCGACGGCCATCAGTCCCGCGAGGATCGGCTCGTTCCTCTTCATCCGCTGCTCCGTCGTCGTGGGAGGAGGGCCCGCCCACTTCCCGTCTTGGTCAGCCAAACAATACCAGAATCGCGGCGATGAGAAGACGCCCATCTCGCCCCGCGATCGTCCGAGGCCGCCAAACGCCGCAGGCGGCCCCTTGGACCGCCCGCGCTGTTTCCAGCATCAGCAAACCCAGCGGCTGCGCTCTGCGTCAGAACGAGGAGGCCGTCTGATATCGACTCCAGGTGACGGTCACTTTCATGCCGACCGGGATGCGCTTGTAGAGCTCCTCGACATCCTCGTTGTACATGCGGATGCAGCCCTTGGAGACCGCCGTGCCGATGGTCCATGGCGCGTCGGTGCCGTGAATGCGGTACATGGAGGAGCCCAGATACATGGCGCGGTAGCCGAGCGGATTGAGTGGATGGCCGCCGGGCACGAATGCGGGCAGCTGCGGGTTCTCCTTGCGCATCTCGGGCGTCGGCGTCCACGGCGGGTTGATCCGCTTCATGGAGACGAACGTCACGCCCGCCCAACGGCTCTGCTGGCGCGGAATGGCGATCGGATAGGCGAGCGCGCGGCCCTTCGCATAGACGTAGTAGAGCTGGCGATCACCGAAGCTGACGATGATCTGCTTGGCGGGGTATCTGGCGCTGAACTCGACCTCCTGGCCGCCAGAGCCACCGCCGCCCCAGCCCCACCAGTCGCCGCCCGAGCTGCTGGCGCTGCCTGTGCTTCCGCCGAGGAAGCCGCGATCGGGCGCTTCGGCCAATGCGGTCGTCAACAGCGTGGCGCAGGCGATCAGTGCGGCGCCCGTCAGCGCGAGAAACCCTTTTGCAATGCGGCGGCTCAGCATGTCTCAACTCCTTCGTGTGCCGTTCCATTGGCTGCCGTGGATCCGGGCTGCCCGGCTCGGCATTTCTGCAATTCGCCCGCCCGATGCTTCTCCCGGAATGCCCTCGAGGATGCACATCGATGGGACTGTCCCATTCAGACCAAACGCCCGATCGGCTGTTGCGTTCCTCGAGTGATCCTGGCGGAGCAGCGAAGCCTCGGCCGACACGATTGGCTCGTGTGAGCTGGTTGGCCCCGATGCTCAGCCCCGTTTCGACGACGCGGGACAACCTTTCGAACCAGAAGCCGACTTCTTCCACGGGGACGAAACCAACCCGCGGACGCCTGATCTAGGCGCCCCCGACGGTGCCTGACAAGCGGGCGACCGTTCAAACAGGAGTATGCCGGGTTATGGTTGACGGTTTCTGAATGTTTTGTGCCTTTTCGGACACAAACCTTCGCGGGGCGATCGGGCCCGGTCGGACCGGCGGCGTGGATTTCCACAGCTTGGGTGCGGGTTCCGCTTTTGTTCTTTTTTCCTTGACTCGGCCCGTCTCGCTGTTTAGAACAAATGAGGAACAACGGTGGAGCCTCTGCCGCATTCGGCTCCCCGCCAACCAGTCGAGATCCAGGTCCGAGAGCTCATCGCGTGACGCAGCCCCACGATCGTTCGCCGTATGGGGCGCTGCTACCGGGAGACGGGCTCCCCCCCCACCAGCTCCCGGGCCTGGGGTCGAGGTGCGTCCAGTTGCGTCCAGTTGCGTCGGTAGCGTCAGTTGCGTCGGAGACATCCCCAGACACCCCAACTCCTCGGATGGCAGGCAGAGAGAGGTCGCGGCAGGCTCGTATCGATGAGCTGCGAGCCCTCGT
>JANNSW010000106.1:0-1534 GCA_031403055.1 Hyphomicrobiaceae bacterium
CATCTACGCGGGCGATGAGGATTACGCCCGCCCGCTCGCCGCGAAAGGCTGGCAAGTGATCGCGATCGCGAGCGACGCAGCCTGGATCGGCGCGGGCGCGGCCAGCGCGGCCGCGGCGATCGCCAAGGGGATGAAGGGGGCGTGAGTCTCCATGCAAGCAGAAGGACGGTTGCTGCTCATCTGCGCCGGAGCAAGCCGAGGGCGACAACGTCGCTGCGGCGGATGCGGGCAAAATCCGCTGCCGATTCGTCGAGGAGGCGACGCCGGTTCTCGATGCTTCGCTCGAGCGCGGGAATCTTCGCTCGCAGGATGTCGAGCCTGCGGATTTCGGCGGCAAGCAATGACTGCGCATCGCTCAAACGGTTGACCCTGTTGACTTCCTGAACGAGATCGGCATGTTCCTCGATGGCACGCCCGAGCCTGGAGCGCTGCCGGCCCAGGCCCGGAATCGCAGGTATCATCAGGTCCCGGACTCTGCGTTCCAGTTGCTCGACGCGTGCTTCCCCTTGGCGGATCTGTGCCTCCGCAGCGCGAAGCTCTGCATAATCGGACTTCAGACGCGCGTCCGAGTCCGCGATGTTGTCTGCGATGAGCTCACACAGCACTTCCCGAGATTCTTCTTCCACGTATCTTGCCTTCCAGATCTACGTCCTGTTAGAAACATACGCGCGTTCTAGTGGCCGGGGATAAGTCATGAAATGCAAGCTGAACGCGGTGCTGGTTCTATTCGCAACATACGTATTGAGCGCCGATACAACTCTGGCAAAGTCGTGCTTGCGATCGGAATCTGAGCGCTTGAAGATTTCGGTGATTTCATATTGGGTCGAACGCTGCTATGAGCGCGAACAGGTGATCATGTTCAATACAGAATTGAAGGATTACAGGAAAAAACTCGCAGACAACGATTGCCAAGGCGCGCGTGCGATCTATGAGCAGGCTTTCCGCCGCCGCCACCCGGAGCTTCCGCTCGAGTTTCTCTATCCATTGGACAGCTCGAAAGACTGGATGTGGTGGATCATCGAGCGCAATACCCATGATCTCTATTTCTGCTTCGTGGCCGAGAAGCTTCGCAGCTCCGAGGCCGAGATCGCACGGCTCGAGATCGATGCGCCGCCCTTTCCGGGGTTCATCGAGGCGATCGAGGCAGGCCAGAAGGGCGAGGTGCCTCCCGCGGTCGATGACCGGAACCACGCGATCATCGATCTGTGGTTCTTGGCGAAAGCCGACCACGCGGACGCGCAGGCGCTGTTGCTCGAGGTCGCTTACGTGAGATGGTTGGTTGGCTTGAAACCCGGATATGGCCTCTTTCTCATCGAGCGGTTGAAGCGGAAGGCGTACCCGCTTTCCAAGACCGAGGTCATGCGCCGGATAGCGACCGAGGGGCTTTCGGGCGAGATCGTCGCCGAGCTGTCCGCGCTGGCGGCTCAGCCTGATGCGGACTACGTCGGCTGGTACCTCCGCCGCCGGAAAGCCGGGACATTGCCGCGGTAAGCGCGGCGGCGGATGGGGTGAAGCACCCACCTCCCGCGGCGCG
>JANNSW010000107.1:0-24192 GCA_031403055.1 Hyphomicrobiaceae bacterium
CGAAGCCGCAACATATTGGGCCTACGGCACTTTTCATGCGGGGTCCCGGCTCGGCGCTCCCGTTGGTCGCTTGGCCGGGAAAACGGCTGGGCGGACTGCATACGCTTCAATTCGATTCGTTTATTGTCGTTGGTGTCCTAAGCAGAGTTCGCCGAAGTGGCCTTTCCGGTTCGGCGATAAAACTCTGCGAAAACAAAGGAACCTAAGCAGACATTCGTTGGCCTCCCAACGAATGTCTGCTTAGCTACTCCACTTCCCTGGGCCAGGGGATGCCCGCCCGGTCATGTCTGCCCTGCCTCATTGACAAGCAGCACCTCCGCGCGGGCGAGCAGCGAGGGGATCGCGAGCGCAAAGCTCTCCCACGCCGGGTCTGGCCGCCGCCCGGAGCGATGCAGATGGAGGTTCATGCAACTGATCGCAGCGAACGCATAGCCCGCCCAGGCGCGATACCAGTGCAAGCGCGCGAGTGGCCGGCCGGACTTCGCCGCATAGCGCTCCGCCAGCGCTTCCGGCGGCAGCGGCGCCCGCGGCATCCAATCGCGATGCCAGCACGCCCGGTCGCCCATCATCAGCAGCCAACCCAAGTCGAGCAACTGGTCGCCGATATGGGCAAGCTCCCAGTCGACGATGCCGGTCAGCTGGCCACGCTCGAACAGCACATTGCCGGGCTGGAAGTCGCCATGCACCAGGCCGGTGAAATCGGTCGCCGGCAGCGTTGCGAGCAGCCGGTCGCGCAGCTGCTCTCCGCGCTCGATCCATCCAGGCTCGGGCGATTTCGCCAGCACCTTGCCCCAGCGCATGACCTCCTCGGCGAGCGGTCGCGGCGCTTCCCAGTCGGGGAGCCCGCTCTCCCAGTCGAACCCATGCAGATTGGCGAGCGCGTCCGCCGCCTGCACCCAGAGCGGACCGACCGCTGCATCGGCGCGATCGAACACCGCGTCCGGCTCCCAGATGAAGAACGTCCGACCCCGTAAACGCTCCATCATGATGAAAGGCGTGCCGAGTGTTGCTTCCCCCGCTTCCGCGAACGGCACATCGGGCACCGGCAATCCGGCAAGGTGCAGCGCCCTGAGCAGCGGCGCCTGCCGGAACACATCAGTATTGCCTTGTCGGCGCACCCCGGGTGGTGCGAGCCGCAGCACATAGTCGCCGAGCACTGTCCCGTCTGCCCGCTCGAGGCGCACTCCCATCGTCAATCCGGCGTGGCCTCCCTCCATCGCAGCCAGTCCAGTGGCGCGAACCCCCGGCCCGAACGTGCGCTCTGCCATTCGCGCGAGTGCGGGAGCGACGTCATGACTTGCGAGCGATGGCATTCCCGCGCGGCTCCTCTCGTCTGCGTCCGGCTATTCCCCGGCCTACTCCGCGGCTCGTGCCATCGGTGTCGTCCGCGGCTCGCGCCAACGCCCGAGCAGAATATCGCGCGTCTTCATCGCCTCCTTCAGATGCCTTGCCTTGACGTGGCCGTAGCCGCGGATGCCGTCGTGGACTCCGGCCAGCGCAACCGCGGCCCCGAGATTGCCGTGATCGAGCCCCCGGCACAACTCGTCGACGAGCCCCTCGTACTCGGCGATCAGCGCGCGCTCCAGCCTGCGCTCAGGCATCCAGCCGAATGGATCGAATGCGGTGCCGCGCAGGCCCTTCAATCTGGCGAGCAGCCGCATGGCCGTCAGCATCCAGGCGCCAAACTCGCGTTTCTCCGGCAACCCGGTATCGGGATTGCGGCGCGCAAAGATCGGCGGCGCGAGGTGGAAGCGAAGGCGGTAGCCGGGCTCGAAGGTCTCGGCGAGCGCCCTGGCGAGCTCGCCCGAAATGGTCAACCGCGCGACCTCGTACTCGTCCTTGTAGGCCATCAGCTTGTAGAGGGTGCGGGCGACCACCTCCGCCAGCTCGCTCTGGCCTGGAGCGACAGCGGCTTCGGCCCGCCGCACGCGTGCAACGATTGCCCGATAGCGCTCCCCATAGGCGGCATTCTGGTAGAGGGAGAGCTCGGCGATCCTCCGCTCGATCACCTGATCGAGGCCCTGCGACAGCCTCACGGGCACGACCGGAGCTACCAGCGCCTCGACCGCCACAAGATCGATCGCCGCTCGCCGGCCCCAGCGGAACGTCTCCTTGTTGGAGGCCACCGCGACGCCATTCAGCTCGATCGCCCGCTCGATGCCGTCGGCGCTGACCGGGATCTCGCCGCGCTGATAGGCATAGCCCAGCATCAGCATGTTGGTTGCGATCGAATCGCCCATCAGGCGCGTGGCGATCCGTGTGGCATCGAGCCATTCGAGCCGGCCCTTGCCGGCCGTCGCCTGCAGTCGGGTCGCGATCGAGGCGGAGGGGAACTGCAGGTCGGGATTGCGGGTGAAGTGTCCGGTGATGGTCTCGTGGGTGTTGACGATCACCCGGGTACGAACGGGATCGATCGTCTCGAGGGCGAGGTCCGCGCCGGTCACCAGGCTGTCGCAACCGAGCACCAGGTCAGCCGCGCCCGCATTCACCTGCACCGAGTGAATGTCGGCATCGCTTGCCGCGATCCGGATATGGCTGGTGACCGCGCCGCCCTTCTGGGCCATGCCGAACTGATCGACCGCGGAGGCGGCGAGCCCCTCCAGATGCGCCGCCATCGTGATCATGGCGCCGATGGTGACGACGCCGGTACCGCCGATGCCGGTGACGAGGATGTTGTGGGTGCGACCTGGCCCGAGGCTTGGCCGGACCGGCTCCGGCAGCACGGCAAGATGTGCCGGAACCTCGCGCCCGACCGCCGACCGCCTGGGCTTGCCGCCGACGACCGACACGAAACTCGGGCAGAAACCCTCGACGCACGACTGATCCTTGTTGCAGGACGACTGGTCGATCCGGCGTTTGCGGCCGAACTCGGTCTCGACCGGGGTCACCGAAAGGCAGCTCGACTTGACGCTGCAGTCGCCGCAACCTTCGCAAACCCGCTCGTTGATGAAGATGCGGGTCTGGGGATCCTCCATCTCCCCCTTCTTGCGGCGGCGGCGCTTCTCGGCTGCGCAGGTCTGGTCGTAGATGAGGACGCTCACGCCCTTCCACTCGCGTAGCTCCCGCTGCACCGCATCGAGGCGGCTCCGGTGCTCGATCGTGGTGCCGGCCGGAAAGCCCGAGTTGACGCTGTAGCGCTCGGGCTGCTCGCTGACGACGACGATCCGGCGGACGCCTTCGGCGGCAACCTGCTGGGCAATCGTGAGCGGCGACTGCTCGCCGTCGATCGGCTGGCCGCCGGTCATTGCAACGGCGTCGTTGAAGAGGATCTTGTAGGTGATGTTGGCCTTGGCGGCGACGCAGGCGCGGATCGCCAGCAGCCCTGAGTGGAAATAAGTGCCGTCGCCGAGATTCTGGAACACGTGGCTCGTCTCGACGAAGGGCGCCTGACCGAGCCAGGTCGCCCCCTCGCCCCCCATCTGGGTATGGGTCTGCACACCGCGCTCCATCAGCGTCGACATGAAATGGCAGCCGACGCCGCCATGCGCCCGGCTGCCCTCCGGCACGTGGGTCGAGGTGCTGTGCGGACAGCCCGAGCAGAAGAACGGCGAGCGCACCACGGATAGCCGCTCGCGCTGGGCCTTGGCCTTCGCCTTCTGCTCCAGGAAACCCACGCGATACCGCAGGTCATCGCTCGCGTGGAAACGCGAGATCCTCGCGGCGATCGCCCGCGCGACGCCGTCCGGTCCCATCTCGCCGAGATCGTTGACGAGAATGGCTCCGGCCTCGTCGAATCGTCCGAGCACGCGCGGCCGGCGGCCGTCGGGGAGGGCGTAGAGCGCGTCCTTGACACCCTGCTCGATCAGGCGGCGCTTCTCCTCGACGACCAGCACCTCCTCCATTCCGCCGGCGAACCGGCGGAACAGCTCGTCGTCGAGCGGCGTCACGAGGCCGAGCTTCAGCACCGAGATGCCTGCGGTCGCGGCCGCTTTCGCATCGAGCCCAAGCGAGCGCAATGCTTCCAGGACGTCGTGGGCGACAGTTCCCGAGCAGACGATGCCGAAGCGGGGTTTGGCAGCCTCGACCAGCATCCGGTTGATGCCATTGGCGCGGGCGAACGCGAGCGCCGCCGGCAGCTTGTGGCGAACGAGCCGCTCCTCCTGCAGCGCCCAGGGGTCGGGCAGCCGGATGTTTACGCCGCCCGGCGGGAACGGAAAGTCCGGCCGCACGACACGGGGCGCGCCTGCGTCACGGAGCGGAATGCTGGTTGCCGTATCGAGCGTGTTGGCGACGGTCTTCAAACCGACCCAGGCGCCCGAGAACCGCGACATCTCCCAGCCGAGCATGCCGTACTCGATCAGCTCGGAAACATCCGCCGGGAACAGAGTTGGCATCATCAGGTCGAAGAAGGTCGGCTCGCTCGCGGCGACCACGTCGGTCGACTTCATGCCGTGATCATCGCCCACGACCGCCAGCACGCCGCCGTGCGGCGAGGTTCCCGCGTGGTTGCAATGCCGCAGCGCGTCGACTGCGCGGTCAAGCCCTGGTCCCTTGCCATACCAGAGCGCATAGACCCCGTCATACTTGGCGCCCGGGAACAGGCCGATCTGCTGGCTGCCCCAGCAGCTCGTCGCTCCGATCTCCTCGTTGACGGCGGGCAGGAACTCGATGCGCTTCTCGGCGATGAGCTTCTTCGCCCGCCAGAGCTCCTTGTCGGCGTTGTGCATGGGCGAGCCGCGATAGCCCGAGATGAAGCAGGCGGTGTTGAGGCCGGCGGCCTTGTCACGCTCGCCCTGCAGGATTGCCATGCGCACCAGCGCCTGGCTGCCGGTCAGGTAGATGCGGCCATCGCGGCGCGAGTACTTGTCATCGAGGGAAAGCGGGGCAAGGGTCATCGGGTCGAAGCCATCTCGGTCGCGAGGGTCGAAATCGAGCGGAAGCTAGCACAGCCAGACCAAGGCCGCGCCAGCCGCCCGGAAGCGGATTGGCGTCGCCGCGGGCAACGGAGCTATGCGCGCGCGGTCTGCGGGTTGCGTGAGCCGAAGGCCGCAAGCTATCGTCCGCTCGCTCTTGGTAGGAAGCTTGTGGCCGTGGAGGGCTCCGGCGTTGCGCGAGTGCGATTTTCTGATCATCGGTGCTGGCATGGGCGGCGCCTCTGCCGGGCATTTCCTCGCCGGCAAGCACAAGGTCATCGTGCTCGAGATGGAGGATCAGCCCGGCTATCACACGACTGGCCGCTCGATCGCTGTCTACACCGAAGCCTACGGGCCGCGCACGATCAGGGCGCTCGCCAAATCGGGCAAGTCGTTCTTCATCAATCCGCCGGCGGGCTTCACCGAGGTGCCGCTGTCCCGGCCGCAGGGCTTCCTGTTCGTCGCCCGCCCGGATCAGCGGCAGGCGCTGCTGAAAATGCTCGCCTATACGCAGGAGCTGTCGCCCAACATCCACGAGATGCCGGCCGACGAGGCCGTGAAGCTCGTGCCGGTGATCCGGCGCGACTATCTCGACAGCTGCTTCCTCGATCCCAACGCGCTCGCGCTCGACGTGGCGGCAATCCACCAGGGCTATCTGCGCGGCTTGAAATCGAAGGGGGGCGAGGTCGTCTGCCGGGCCGAAGCGACACGTTTCGAGCGCAAGGGCGGCAAGTGGCATGTGACGACGCCGCAGGGCGTGTTCGTCGCTCCCGTCGTCATCAATGCGGCGGGTGCCTGGGCCGACCGGGTGGCCCGCCAGCTCGGGGCAAAGGAAATCGGGCTGCAGCCGATGCGCCGCACGGCCATCGCCTTCGTGCCGCCGAACGTGCCGGTCGACAACGACTGGCCGGTGGTGATCGATATCGACGAGGAATGGTACTTCAAGGTCGATGCGGGGACCGTGCTCGGCTCGCTCGCCGACGAGACGCCGGTCGATCCCCAGGATGCCCAGCCCGAGGAGATGGATGTGGCGATCACCGTCGACCGGATCGAGCGCGGCACCACCATGAAGATCGCAAAGATCAACCGGAAGTGGGCGGGCCTCAGGAGCTTCGTCGCCGATCGCGCGACCGTGTGTGGCTATGACCCCGACGTCGAAGGCTATTTCTGGTGTGCCGGCCAGGGCGGCTACGGCATCGAAACCTCGAACGGCATGGGCCGGGCGACGGCGGGACTGGCAACCGGCACCGGACTGCCTGCCGACATCAAGGCGCTCGGCGTGACAGAAGCCGACCTCGGGCCGGCAAGACTCTGGAAGAACGGCAAGGCAGAGAAGCCCAAGTCGATGCACGGTCACTGAGGAAGCGACGATGGATTACGTGGGCTATCATCACCTGCTGTTCTCGCGGCGCGGGCGGGTCCTGACCGTCACGATCAACCGCCCCGACAAGCTGAACGCCGTCAACGGACCGCTGCACGAGGACCTCGCCAGGGTTTTCTACGACGTCGCGATCGACGACGAGGCCGACATCATCGTGCTCACGGGCGCGGGCAAGTGCTTCTCGGCGGGCGGCGATTTCGGCTGGCTGATGGACATGACCACGGATGCGGCCGCCTGGGAGCGCTGCCGGGTGGAAGCCAAGAAGATCATCTTCGGCCTGCTCGATTGCGAGAAGCCGGTGATCGCCAAGCTGAACGGCCATGCGGCAGGCCTCGGCGCGACCATCGCGCTCTTCTGCGACGTGATCTTCGCGGGCAAGAGCGTGCGCGTTTCCGACCCGCACGTGATCGTTGGCCTCGTCGGTGGCGACGGCGGCGCGATCATCTGGCCGCAGCTGATCGGCTATGCGCGGGCGAAAGAATACCTGATGACGGGCGATGCGATCCGCGCCGAGGACGCCGCCCGGATCGGGCTGATCAATCACGCAGTCGAGGACACCGAGCTCGATGCCAAGGTCGATGCCTTCGCCGACCGCCTGGCAGCGGGCGCAAAGCAGGCCATCCGCTACACCAAGACCAGCGTCAACATCGGGCTGCGCCAGCTCGCCCATTCGATCCTCGACGCAAGCCTCGCCTATGAATCGATGACCAATTTCAGCAAGGACCACGTGGAAGCGATCCGGGCGCTGAAGGAGAAGCGCGCGCCGAAGTTCATCGGAAGCTGAGCGAGCGGAAACCGCGGAGGACATATCCCATGATGAAACCCATCAAGACCCATCTGCCCAACCTGAACGCTCCGCTCGAATGGGCGACGCGGGGTGGCGACACCGTCTACACCACCCTCATCTCCATGCGAGAAGATGGGACGGTCGAGACCGGCGACATCCGCAAGCAGACAGAAGTCATCCTCGACAATCTGAAACGGATCATGGACGCGGCTGGCGGCTCCATGAAGGACGTGACCATCATTCAGGTGTTCATGACCGACCCCGCCGACTACAAGGCCATGAACGAGGTCTACGCCAAGCACTTCACCGCGCCGTTCCCCAACCGCGGGACTTTCTACATCTCGGGTCTGGCAATTCCGGGCCTCAGGATCGAGCTCGTCGTGCAGGCACACATTCCCCAGAAGCGGTGAGGTTCGGTGTCTGGCACCTGCGACTGCTCGAGTGATGAGCACGCTAGCAGCAGGTGCCTGACACCGCCACTCCGCACGCCGCCCTCAATCCAGCGGCGCGCCGCCCGCTTCCCTGCGCCTCGCGACAAATGCCTGCAGCTCCTCGCGGATGCCGGCATCCATCGGCGGCGGCTCATACTCGCGCAGCACCTGCTTCCAAAGCTCATGGGCTCGCCGGGTCGCGTCCTTCGAGCCAGCTTCCACCCACGAGCCATGATTGCGGGTCGAGGAAATCAGCGGATGGTAGAAGGCCTTCTTGTACTCGGCGATCGTGTGCGCCGTGCCGAAATAGAAGCCGCCCGGGCCGACCTCGGCGATCTCGTCGAGCGCGAGCGTCGCTGGGCTGACCTCGACCGGATCGAGGAACGACACCATCATCTGCAGCATCTCGATATCGAGCACGAACTTGTCGAAGGAGGAGCAGAGCCCGCCCTCGAGCCAGCCGGCCGCATGCATCAACAGGTTCGTGCCGCAGCCGATCGCCGACCAGATCGAGGCCTGTGATTCATAGGCGGCTTGCGCGTCGGCTGCTGGCGAGCAGTTGAAGTTGGACGCGCGATAGGGGATGCCGTAGCGGATCGACATCTGCCCGCCCATCTGGATCGCCTTGCAGAACTCCGGCCAGCCGAAGCCGGGTGCGCCGGTGTGCATGTCGACGGCGGTGGTCTTGGCGCCATTGACGACCGGCGCACCGGGCCGGGCTAGCTGTGCGAGGCAGAGCCCGGCCAGCATCTCGGCATTCGACAGCGCCATGGCGCCGGCGAGCGAGACCGGCATGGTCGCGCCAGCGAGCGAGAACGGCGTGATCAGCGTCGGTTGGCCGTGGCGCGCCATCTCGATCACGCCCATCGCCATCGGCGTGTCGTATTGCAACGGCGAGTTGGTGTTGATGATGGCGTAGACCGAGGCGGATTTGTCAGCGGCGAGTTGCTCGCGCGTCATGCCGCGTGCGATCGCAACCATGTCGAGGGCGTCGTGGACACGCTGGCGGCTCTGGCAGAAGGTGTAGGGCACCTTGTCGGTCAGCTCGAGCGTCGCGAGCGTCTGCTCGATGTGGCGCATGGGAATCGGCACGTCGATCGCCTCGCAAGGCGAGCCGCCGATCATGTGAATGGCGTTGAAGTACTGGGCGAGCCTGAGGAAATCGTTGTGGTCGGCCAGATTGCCGGTGCGACGACCGCGCTCGATGTCGGTGCAGTAGGGTGGGCCGAGCACGGTTGTGAACACCACCTCGTCGCCACCCAGCCGCACCGTGCGGGCCGGATTGCGCGGGGTCATCGTGATCTTCTTCGGCACCGTCTTCAAAGCCGCTTCCACAATGTCGCGGCCGATGCGGACACGGCTGTCACCCGCATCGATGATCGCGCCGGCCTTGCGGAAGAGCTCGAGCGCCTCGGGATAGAAGAAGCGCACGCCGACCCGCTCCAGCGAGGCGAGGCTCGCCTCGTGCAGCATCTCCACCTGCTCCTCGGAGATGATCTTGGCCTTGGGATAGGGATTGACGACCTGCTTCCAGGGCATCTGCTCGATCGTCTGGGAAGCCCGCCGCGCGGCGGACCGACGGCCGCGCGGAGCGGGCTCGCTCATGTTCGCCGTGCTCATGGGACGCCCTTCGCCAGCTGCCGATCGGAGCCACGAGAATGCACTCGAGGTCCAGGCGTTGCAAGCACCCCCGGTGCCTGACGCCGTCGGACGGCGACGATGCTCGTACCCACAATCTCCAGTGAGTGAGGCACTACAACCATCCTCCTCCGTCATTCCCGCGAAGGCGGGATTCCAGACAAGCCGCTGATGTCGCGTTGAGAATTGGCTGGATGCTCGCCTTCCGTGCGGAGCACGCCTTCGCCGTGACGCGGGCATGACGACCCAGGTGTATGAGCTCGTGATTCCGGGGGCTAGCCCAGCTTCTTCTTCAACTCCTTGATGCCCTGGTCGATCAGCGTGTTGGCATTGGCGGCATCGAGCTTGGTCGCGATCAACCGCTCGGATGCGGCAATGGCGGCATCAATCGCGGCTGAGCGCACCTCGCTCACGGCCTGGGCCTCGGCACGCGCGATTTTTTCCTCCGCGATCCTGGTGCGGCGCTCCAGCATCTCCTTGATGCCGCCGCGCGTCTCGGCAGCGAGCGCCATGGCCTCGGACCTCGCCTGGGCAATGATGGCGTCCGCCTCCTTGGCAGCCTCCTCTTTTCGCCGGCGGTAGTCGTTGAGGAGGGCTTGCGCCTCGTCCTTCAGCTTCCGCGTGTCCTCGAGATCCTTGCGGATCGCGGCTGCCCGGTCGTCGAGCGACTTCCCGATCAACGCCGGCACGCCGTAGTAGAGCAGCAGCGCGACGAAGGCGAGGAAAGCGACGCCAACCCAGAATTCAGGGTTCGAGAACATGAGATCTCCTATCGGCCTTTCAACGCTTCGACCGCGGCCATCGCCTCGTTGCGCGAAAGCTTGACGCCGATCAGCTGGGCGATGATGGCCTCGGCCGTCTCGCCCGCAATGCCGCCCACCTGTGCGAGTGCGTTGGTTTTGGCCTTGGCGATCCGCGCTTCGGCCGCGACCGAGCGATCGTTCAGCTCCTTCTCGACCCGCATCCGCTCACCATCGACCTCGGATTTCAGCTTGTCGCGCGTTTCCTGGGCGATTCGGTGCGCGCTGCCACGAGCTTGCGCGATGGCATGCTCGTAGTCCTCGATCGCTTTCTTGGTCTCCGACTTGAGGCGCTCGGCTTCGGCCAGATCGCTCGCGATCCGCTGCTTGCGCTCGGCAATGACGCCGCCGATGCGCGGGATGACGACCCACGACATCAGGCAGTAGAGCAGTCCGAAGGTGAGCGCGAGCCACACCAGCTGCGGCGCGAACGTATCGGGGTTGAGCTGGGGCAGGCCGCCGTGCCCGCCCTGTGCCGCACGGCCAGCCGCCTCGCCCGCTTGGCCGAGCGTCTCGGTCACCGGCTGACTTGTCGCAGCGGTCGTCGCGGTGGTTGTCGTGGTCGCTGTGGTCATCGCACTCTCGGGCTCGCCGCTCACTGCCTGTCACACGGCCTCACCCCAGCCGCGCTGCACCTGGCGCAGCCGGCCGGCGGAGGCAATGCTGCAATCACCCGAACAGGATGAGGAGCGCGACCAGAAGGCCGAACAGACCCGTCGCCTCGGCCAGTGCGAAGCCGATCAGCAGGTTGGTGAACTGGCCGGGCGCCGCCGAAGGGTTGCGCATGGCGCCCGACAGATAGTTGCCGAAGATGTTGCCGATGCCCACACCGGCGCCGATCAGTGCCGAGCAGGCCAGGCCCGCGCCGATCATCTTTGCTGCTTCGACTTCCATGTCCGTCTCCCTTCGAGAAAACCTGATGTGGTTGGATTTGCCGTGGCAGGATTGTTAAGCCCTGGCCGGCTCAGTGCTCATGCATGTGGATGGCTTCGTTCAGGTAGATGCAGGAGAGCACCGAGAAGATCAGCGCCTGCAGGAAGGCAACGACGAGCTCGAGCCCGGTGAAGGCGACCATGCCGAGGAGCGGCACCACGCCGAAAGCACCGAGCATGACGACAAACCCACCGAACACCTTCAGCAGCGTATGCCCCGCCATCATGTTGGCGAACAGCCGCACCGACAGCGAGATCGGCCGGATGAAATAGGAGATCACCTCGATCGGCACGATGATCGGCATCAGCCACCACGGCACGCCGTGCGGCACGAACAACTTCAGATAACCGAGCCCGTGCGTCCAGAATCCGACCGCGGTCGCAAGCAGGAACACCAGGGCGGCCAGCGCGAAGGTGACGATGATGTGGCTCGTCACCGTGAATGGCGCCCACACGCCCGGAATGTTGATCATGCCCAACAGGTTCAGCGTCAGGATGAACGTGAAGATCGTGAAAATCAGCGGGAAAAAGGCCTTGCCCGACTCCCCTATCGAGTCGGTGACCATCTTGTGGACGAACTCGTAGGCCATCTCGGCGATCGACTGCATCCGGCCCGGCACGATCGCGCGCGCGCTCATGGCCCACAGCAGAAACCCGACCAGCACGACGAGCCCCAGCACCATGAACAGCGCAGAGTTGGTGAAGGACGCATCGATGCCGAACAGATCGAAGGGCACGTAGCGCTCGATCTCGAACTGATGCATCGGGTTGGGCATTCCGCCCCCGTTTGCCCCCTCGGCAGCCACCTGATCAATCCCCCTCAGCGATCATCATCGTCGTCATTGTCCGGCAGGTCCTGCCCCGGCAGAGCCTTCGGCTGCATGCGCTGCGCCGTCCGTACCACATTGGTGAGGCCCGCGGCGAACCCCGCAATGAAAAACACCATCATCAGCCACGGCGCCGTTCCCAGCCACCGGTCGAGCAGCCATCCGATCAGCCCGCCAGCGGCGATCCCCACCACGAGCTCGATGCCGATGCGCATCGCCTGCCCGAGCGCCGCGCTGTTGCTCGGTTGACCACCGCCGCCATGCGCGGGCTTGGGCTCCCGCGCCACCACGTCGTCCTTCGCCCGGTCGAGCTTGCCTTCCAGCTCCGAGATGCGCCGCTTGAAAGCTGCTCGCTCCTCGGGACTGATGTCGCCACGGCCGTCCTTGTCCGCGGGAGCTGTCATGACAGGCCTCGTCCGTGTGCAGGTGCCTGCACACGCATTACCCTCCCGAGGCCGTTGCCGACCCCGAAGCCGCGCGCACCATAGTTTTGGGGCAGAAGGGTGTCAAGGGCGGAAAGGGGTGTTTAAAGCATTGAAATAAAACGATAAATACGATCGCCTGAGGCTAATGCGTCAATTGGACATAGGGCGGCGCGGGTGCCTCACGTCGCTGTCTTGGGCGCTGCGTTACGCCTGCCCTCCATGCTATGGCTCGCCTCCGAGCCGAGCAACGAGGCCAATGAGCGAGGCGCCATGAAAATTCTGACGGTGGGCGGCGCGACCATCGACACCATCGCGGTCGTGGACAGCGACCGCATCGAGCGGATGAGCATGAGGAATGCCGAGACTGCGTTCCTCCTGCTGGAGGAAGGCCGCAAGATCGAGGCTTCCGACATCTCGACCCACACGGGCGGCGGAGCGGTCAATGCCGCCGTGTCGATGGCGCGTCAGGGCCACGACGTGGCGGCCCTCGTCAAGCTCGGCCAGGACGCGCGCGCCGACACGATCCTGTCGCGGCTGTCGGCGGAGGGCGTTTCGACCCGCTTTGCCGTGCGCGACCCACGTGCGCCGACCGGAGCAGCCGTCTTGCTTGCCGCGCACGATCGCAACGCCGCTGTCTTCACCTTCCGCGGCGCCAACACCCTGCTCGAGGAGCAGGATCTGAAGAAGGACGCCTTTGCCGTCGACCTCGTCTACATCACGAGCCTGTCGAACCAATCGGCCGATCGCTTTCCCGAGCTGATCGCCAAAGCCAAGGCCGAGAAGGCGCTGGTTGCCACCAACCCCGGCATCAGGCAGCTGTCCGCACGCGGCGGGCCGTTCCAGGACTGCCTCGCCAGTATCGACATCCTCTCCATCAACCGGTCGGAAGCAGATGTGCTGGTTCCCCAGCTCGTTGCGCGCTTCGGCGAGGGCGGGCCGGTGCTGAAGGTCAAGAAGGATATGGAGCCCCCGCCGCTGCTGGTGCGTGGCTTCGAGCAGGGCGGCTTCCGCATGACGCTCTCGGGGTTCTTCGCGGCGCTGCGCTCGTTTGGGCCGAAGTGGATCGTGGTGACGGATGGCAGGAATGGCGCCTTCGTCTCGGCGCCGGACGGCATCATCTATTGCCCGATCCTGCCCAATGTGAAGGTCGCGAGCACGGCCGGAGCAGGCGATGCCTACGCGTCCACCTTCTCCGCTTTCATCGCGGAGGGGGCGGCCGGCGATGATGCCGCCCTGGCAGCGGCCTGCAATGCGGCCTCTGTCGTCGGCAAGCTCGACACCCAGTCGGGATTGTTGAAGCGCGAGGAGCTGGCGGAGCGGATCGAGGCCGCGAGGAAGGTCGTGCGGATCAGGCAATGGGCGGTGTAGCGGCGGGTAAGGCCAGTTGCGCTGTCCGCGCCGGGGCCCTAAGCAGTCCATTGTCGATCCAGCCCGGCGTTGTCGCGGATGCTCGCCTGCGCGGGTAAGACGGCGCGTGAGTGGGTTGGCGAGAAACCGCCGAGAGCACCACCCATGCTGCAATCCTTCGACGACATCTCCGATCCCTCTCTAGGCCCGCCGCGGGTTGCTGCCATGCGCGAGCTGATGGCGGCCGAAGGGCTGGATGGCGTGATCGTGCCGCGCGCCGACGAGTACCAGGGCGAGTATGTGCCCAAATGTGCCGAGCGGCTGCAATGGCTGACCGGATTCTCGGGCTCGGCTGGCATCGCGGTGGTGCTGAAAGCCAGTGCCGCCCTGTTTGTCGACGGGCGCTACACCGTGCAGGCGGCCGAGCAGGTGGACGCGTCTACATTCGAGGTCCGCCAGGTGCCGGGAGAGCGGATTTCGGCCTACCTGATGGATGCAGCCGGCGAGGGTGCGCGCATCGGCTACGATCCCCGCATCCATACGATCGCCGAGATCGAGGGGCTGGAGCAGGCGATCGCGGAGCGCAAGCTCACGCTCGTCGCTCTCCCACGCAATCCGGTCGATCGATTGTGGCGGGACCGGCCGCCGGCGCCGGTCGGCCAGGTCGTGCCGCACGCCATCGAGCATGCCGGCCGCACGGCGAGCGAGAAGCTCGCCGACCTGCAGGCCTTGCTCGCCAAGTCGGGCGAGGACGCGGTCGTGCTGACCAACGCCGACTCGATCGCCTGGCTGCTCAACATCCGCGGCGCCGATGTGCCCCACACGCCGTTCGCGCTCGCCACTGCGATCGTGCCGCGCGCGGGCCGGGCGGCGCTCTTCATCGACCCGGCCAAGGTCGGTGCCAATGTAGGCGGCCAGCTGGAGGTCGTGACCGGGCTCAGCCCGCCCGGCGATCTGCAAAACCGTCTGGAGCTGCTCGGCGCCGAGAAGGCGAAGGTCCGGCTCGATGCCGAGTGGACGCCCAAATGGTTCGCTGACTCGCTGACGGCGGCGGGCGCCACGGTCAGCCGTGGCGGCGACCCTTGCCTGCTGCCGAAAGCCAAGAAGAACGCGGCCGAGATCGCGGGCGCTCGTGCGGCGCACCTGCGCGACGCCGTGCCGGTCGCGCGGTTCCTCGCCTGGCTCGATCGCGAGGCGCCTTCGGGCCGGCTCGATGAGATTGCAGCAGCCGAGCGGCTGGAAGCCTTGCGCCAGGAGACCGGCGCCTTGAAAGATCTGAGCTTTACGACGATTTCGGCGGCCGGCCCGCACGCCGCGCTGCCCCACTACCGGGTGAGCCGGGTGTCAAATCTGAAAATCGAGCCTAACTCCCTCTACCTCTGTGATTCGGGTGGACAGTACCAGGACGGCACCACCGACATCACCCGCACGGTCGGCGTCGGGAAGGTGCCCGAGGAAGCGCGCCAGCGGTTCACGCTGGTCTTGAAGGGCATGATCGCGATCTCGGTCGCACGATTTCCCAAAGGCACACGCGGCGCCGATATCGACGGTTTTGCGCGGCGCGCGCTGTGGGCTGCCGGCCTCGACTACGACCACGGCACCGGCCATGGCGTGGGCAGCTATCTGTCGGTGCACGAAGGGCCCCAGCGCATCGCCAAGACCGGCATGGTCGCGCTCGAGCCGGGCATGATCATCTCCAACGAGCCCGGCTATTACCAGCCGGGAGCCTATGGCATCCGGATCGAGAACCTGCTGGTCGTCACCGAGCCGTCGATTCCCGAAGGCGGCGATCGCGCGATGCTGGGCTTCGAGACGCTGACGCTCGCCCCGATCGACCGGGCGATGATCGTGCTCGAGCTGTTGAGCACCGACGAGCGCGCCTGGCTCGACGCCTATCACGCCCGCGTCTTGCGCGAGGTGGGCGGAGCGCTCGGAGCCCACGACCGGTCCTGGCTGGCGGCAGCAACGGCGCCGCTCGGATAGTGTGGAGTGACGGGCTCGCGAAATCGCAGCGGGGGCGCAAGAGCTGAAGCCCGCCCCTCACGCCGCCGCCTTCACCACCCGCGCCAACTCGGCCTCGAGCTCCCGGTAATGGGCGATGACGCCTTCCGGCGCGAAGCTGGCGACTGGCTTTACGGTATAGCCGAACGAGACACCGATCACGGGAATGCCGGCAGCCTTGGCCGTCTTCACGTCGACCTCGCTGTCGCCCACCATCACGGCATTGCTGAGATTGCCGTCGGCGAGGATGATCGTCCCGATCAGGTGGCCGGGATCGGGCTTGTGGACCGGAAGCGTATCGCGCCCCACCACGGCCGCGAACAGCTTCAGCAGCCCGAGCTCGGCCAGGAGCTTGCGCGACATGCCCTCGCGCTTGTTGGTGCAGACCGCGAGCCGGGCGCCCTGCTCCCGCATCCGCTGCAAGACCTGCGGCACCTCGGGAAACGGCCGGCTCTCGACGGCGATGTTGGCCGAATAGTAGTCGAGAAAGGTCGCGAGCAGCTTGTCGACCTCGGGCTCATCGAGCGTACGGCCGTGGATCTCGAGCGCATGCTCGATCATGGCGCGTGCGCCATAGCTGACGGTCGGGCGTATCAGGCCGGCTGCCACGGCCGGCAGGCCGACGCTGGCGATCGCATGGTTGGTCGCCCGCACGAGGTCGGGCGCGGTGTCGACGAGTGTCCCGTCGAGGTCGAAGACGACGGTCAGGTCTTGCATCGGACGGTGTCTCGCAGCTGGAGCAACCAGGAACAGCCTAAATCGCAAGTGCGACAGTGTCATGGATTGCGGATCAGGCATAGCCGGAAGACGCTGAGGATTGCCGGCGCACGAGCCCAATCGTCGAAACTCGCCGCCCACGCCACATGCATTTGCATCGCGGAAGCGCTTTCCGCTATGAGGGTCGCTCGCGGCGCGGACGGCCTGCCGCGCCTCACCCGACAGCCCCGCTCATGACCGAATTGCCGCTGGAAAGACTGGAGAAGCTCGTCGCGCGCTGGGAGGAGGTGCAGGCGGTGCTGTCGTCGGGCACGCTCGACCAGGCGAGCTTCGTCGCCCGCTCCAGGGAGTATGCCGACCTCGATCCCCTTGTCGGCGCGATCCGCTCGCTGCAGGCTGCCGAGCGCGAGGCCGGGGACCTCACGGCACTCGCCGCCGATCCCGGCGCCGGTCCAGACATGCACGAGCTTGCCGCCGCCGAGCTGGCCTCGCTCGGCCCGCGCATCCAAACGCTCCGTCAGCAGTTGCGGATCAGGCTGCTGCCGCGCGATGCGGCGGACGAAGGCAGTGCGATTCTCGAGGTGCGCGCGGGGACAGGCGGCGACGAGGCGGCGCTGTTTGCCGCCGATCTGGTGCGGATGTACGAGCGCTATGCCGCCTCGAAGGGCTGGAAGACGGAGATCATCTCCGCGTCCGAAAGCGACCTCGGTGGCTATCGCGAGGTGATCGCCAACATTTCGGGCAAGGGCGTGTTCGCGCGGTTGAAATTCGAATCGGGCGTCCATCGCGTGCAGCGGGTGCCGGCGACCGAAGGTAGCGGGCGCATCCATACATCGGCCGCAACCGTCGCCGTGTTGCCCGAAGCCGAGGAGATCGACATCGAGATCCGGCCGGAAGACATCCGGATCGATACCATGCGCTCGTCGGGTGCGGGTGGCCAGCATGTGAACACGACCGACTCCGCCGTCCGCATGACGCATCTGCCGACCGGCCTCGTCGTCACCTCCAACGAGAAGTCCCAGCACCAGAACCGGGCGCGGGCCATGCAGGTGCTGCGCGCGCGGCTCTACGACATGGAGCGCCAGCGCGCCGACAGCGAGCGGGCGGCATCGCGCAAGAGCCAGGTCGGGTCCGGCGATCGCTCGCAGCGCATCCGCACCTATAATTTCCCGCAAGGGCGGGTGACCGACCACCGCATCAACCTGACGCTCTACAATCTCGCTGACGTGCTGCAGGGACCCGCGCTCGATCTTCTGGTCGAGGCGCTCATTACCGATCATCAGGCGAGCCTGCTCGCGGAGATGGAGTCGGGCTCGTGACGGCATCCGGATCGGCCGTGCGGCTCGGCGACTGGCTCGCTTCCTGCGCCGACGCGCTGGCTGGAGCCGGTGTCGAGCATGCGCGCCGTGAGGCCCGGCTCATTGCAGCGCTCGCAACGGGGCGCCCGCTCGCCTCGATCTATGCGGCCCCCGAGACTTGCCTGTCGGCCGGCGAGCTGGCGAAGCTCGACCGGGTCGCCGCCCGCCGCCGGGCCCGCGAGCCGTTGTCGCGCATCGAAGGCGAGCGCGAGTTCTGGGGGAGATCGTTCGCCCTTTCGCCGGCAACCCTCGATCCGCGACCCGATACCGAGACCCTGGTGGAAGCGGCCCTCGGGCGCATCGAGGCGCGTGGGCTGGATCGCGAGCCGATTCGGATCCTCGACCTCGGCACCGGCACCGGCTGCATCCTGGTCACGCTGCTGGCGGAGCTGCCCGCGGCGACCGCGGTCGGTGCCGACCTTTCGCCGGCGGCGATCGCAACCGCGAGTGCGAATGCGTTGCGGCATGGGGTTGCCGGCCGGGCGCGCTTCGTCGTCTCGGACTGGCTCGCCGGCATTGCGGGGACGTTTCACATGATTGTCGCCAATCCGCCTTATATCCGGCGCAGCGAGATCGCAGCTTTGCAACCCGAGGTCGTGAGGTTCGATCCAGCTTTGGCGCTCGACGGCGGCATCGATGGGCTCGCGGCCTATCGCAGCATTCTCGGTGGAATCGGCTCGCGGCTCGAGCCAGACGCCGAGCTGCTGCTCGAGGTCGGGCTCGACGGGGCGGAGGCCGTGGCGAAGCTGATCCTCGAAGCCGGTCTCGTAGCCGATCGAGGGGCAATTCGCGTGCTCGCGGACTTGGCAAAACAGGATCGTGTCGTGGCCTGCACGGTCCGTTGTGCAGTGCAAGATGAAAAAAGTGTTGGAAATCTCGTGGCTTCGCGCTAGATTAGAAGCAAGGGAATCGATATGAGCATGCCAAGTGGGGTCCGTCCTGGTTCCGGGACGAGCGAAAGCCGGTAGGTCTTCGCTCCTTAGCAGCTCTGCGATACTACTGCTTCCAGACTGTGTGCGCCGTGCGTGTTGGAAGGCGCTCTTTCTCGTCGTGGAGCGTGGAGACGAAGCAGGACACGTAAGTCCATCGACTCGACATCAAGGGTCGTGGGACACGAGCCATTTCACTTGGCGAGGCGTCAGGCTCAAGCCGACAGCAGACTGATATGATGCGTGCACGGACATCGTGCGGCGCAATGTGCGGAGAAGCACAGCAGAGGCCGAAGGGCCGCAACGACGTTCTTGATCGAATGCCGACTGAATGAACCGGTCGCAGCGACCGGACGATCTGTGTAGGGCGCATGCGACCCTGGCAGGAGCAGCGGGGCGTGATAGCGGCACAAGCAGCTGACGCCTCAGATAGAATCAACGAACGAAAACCATGCAGTTTTGTGTGGAAGCCGATTGGGAGCTTCATGAGGCAAGGACAACAAAATCACCGCCGTGGCCGCAGCCGCAGTAGCAACAGCAGCAACAGTAGCAACAACAACAACCGCAAGGGGCACAATCCTCTTTCGCGGAGCTACGAATCGACCGGGCCCGACGTCAAGATCCGTGGCACGGCTTCGCACATCGCGGAAAAGTACATGGCGCTCGCACGCGACGCTTCGGCGGCTGGCGACCTGGTGATGGCGGAGAATTATCTCCAGCACGCCGAGCACTACAATCGCATCATCATGGCGGCGCATGCGCAGTTGCGGGCGGAAGATCCCGCAACCGGCCTGCCGCGGGCGCGCCGTTCCGAGCTCGACCCGCCGGGTGAAGGCGGCGAATACGGGTTCGACGATATGGAAGACGATCAGGACGGACCTGACCAGTCAGGGGATGCGTTCGGTTCCGACCAGTCACGGTTCAACGAGCCGCGTCCGCACGAGCAGCGGCAATACGAGCCCCGGCAGCCCGAGCCCCGTCAGCATGAGCAACGCCAGCAGGAGCCCCGGCAACACGAGCCGCGCCAGCAACAGCCCCGTTTCCAGGATCAGCCGCGCGTGGACGATCTTCCGCCCTTCATTGGCCGGCCGGTATTTGCCAATCCACCAGGCGTTGGCCCCGACCAACCGCAACCGCGGAGCTACGAGCCCCGGCAGCCACGCCAGAGCCAGGACAACCGGCAGGAAGGGCGCGTCGAAGGCCGTGCCGACGCCGGACGTGGTGACGGTCGCGGACCTCGCCGGCGCGGGCGTCAAGACAATGGCGGGCGGCCCCGTCCTCAGCACCAGGATCGTGCGCCGGTGCAGGACGGCGCGCCAGCCGACGTGAACGGGAACACCGCGCCCTATGCCGAGCCGGTCCAACGCATCGCACCCGAAGGCTCGGACGGCGATTGACGCCGGCCTCGCTCGCCTGCACGCTGCCCTGGCACACACAGCTTCTGGACACAGCTTCTGGAGATCGGGAGGCGTTGACTTGAGTTTGAGCGTTGCAACCAAGGCGAGCACGTTCGCGCGACCGGCCCAGATCGGTGACGCCGAGCGCTGGCCGTTCCATGGGACCGACGAGATCGAGGCGGCGATGGCCTGCCTCGCGTCCGGGCGGGTCAACCAGTGGACCGGGGACAGGGTGAAAGCGTTCGAAGCGGCATTCGCCGAGCGTTTCGAGATGCCCCACGCCGTCGCTGTCTTCAATGGCACCGTTGCCCTCGACCTCGCTCTGGGGGTGATTGGCGTGGCTGCGGGCGATGAGGTGATCGTCACCTCGCGCAGCTTCATGGCGTCTGCCTCCTCCATTGCCATGACCGGCGCGACGCCCGTCTTTGCAGATGTCGAGCCGGGCTCGGGCAATCTCTCCGCCTCGACGGTTGCCCCGCTCATCACCGCGCGCACGAAGGCGATCCTGCCGGTGCACCTGGGCGGTTGGCCGGTCGACATGCCGGCGCTGATGGCGCTCGCCCGCCAGCATGGCCTCGCCGTGATCGAGGACTGCGCGCAATCGCACGGCGCGACGATCGACGGCCGCCCGGCCGGGTCGTTCGGCGATATCGCAGCCTTCTCCTTCTGCCAGGACAAGATCATGACTACGGGCGGGGAGGGCGGCATGGTCCTCTTCAAGGACGAGGCGCTCTATCGCCGCGCCTGGTCCTACAAGGACCACGGCAAGGATTTCGATCTCGTCCGCTCGCCCGGCAAATCGCCCGGCTTCCGCTATGTCCACACTTCGATCGGCACCAATTGGCGGATGATCGAGATGCAGGCGGCGATCGGCCTCTGCCAGCTCGGCAAGCTGGCGGGCTGGGTCGAGGCGCGCGGCCGCCGTGCCCAGATCTGGCGGGACGCACTGGCGCCCGTCGGCTGCATCGCCGTGCCAGAGCCACCGGCACGACTGCGCCATGCCTATTACAAGCTCTATGCCCAGTTGCGGCTCGACCGGCTGCGGACCGGCGCCGACCGGGATAGTGTGCTGGACGCGCTCCAGAAGGCAGGCATCAAGGCTTTTTCCGGCAGCTGCCCGGAGATGTACCGCGAGCAGGCGTTCGCGCATCTGGCCGTCGAGACGCGCCCGCATGCCCACGCGCTCGGGCTCAGAAGCCTGATGTTCGAGGTGCATCCGACGCTGGATGAGAATCGCCTCGCTACGACGGCAGCGCGCGCGGCCGATATCATCGCCGGTTTCGAGCGTCGCTGAGCACCCATGCGCCCGCGGCTACTGATCGTTTCGCTCAGCCTCGATGTCGGCGGCACCGAGCGGCACATCGCCGAGATCGCGCCGCGATTTGCAGCCAACGGATTCGATGTGGCGGTCGCGCTATTGGCTCGCCGTGGCGTGCTGGCGGATGCGGTGGCAGCCAAGAGCGTGCGGGTGATCGCGCCGCCGGCGTTGCTCGGCTCGATCGGGGGGACGATCCGGCTGCTCGCCGAGCTGCTGCTCAATCGCCCGCGGATCGCCCACTTTTTCCTCCCCATGCCCTATCTGGCCGGCGGTCTGCTGGCGCTTGCGCTCCAAATCCCCGTCCGCATCATGAGCCGGCGCAGCCAGAACGACTATCAGGGCAGGCGCCCACGCCTCGCCCGGCTCGAGCACTGGCTGCACCGCCACATGACGGCGATCCTGGCGAACTCGCCCCGCGTCCTCGGCGAGCTGCGAGCGGAAGGCGTGCCGGACGAGCGGCTGCGGCTGATCTACAATGGGGTCGACCTTGCGCGTTTCGCAGGTCCGACCGATCGCAACGGGACCAGACGGCAATGGGGAGTACCCGAGGAAGCGCTGGTGCTCGCGATCCTCGCCAACCTCATCCCTTACAAGGGGCATGCGGACCTGATCGAGGCGCTGCGGCTTATCCGCGACCGGCTGCCGGACGGTTGGCGGCTGCTGGCGATCGGCCGTGACGATGGGATCGGCGCCGGTCTCGCGCGACAATGCGAGGCGGCCGGGATCGCCGCCAACGTGCTTTGGCTCGGCGCGCGGCGCGACGTCCCCGCGCTGCTCGCGGCCGCCGACATCGGTTTGCTCACCTCGCACGAGGAAGGCTTCGCGAATGCCGTCATCGAGGGGATGGCGGCGGGCCTGCCGATGGTCGTGACCGACGTCGGCGGCAACCGGGAGGCGATCGGTAGCGACCAAGCCGGCATCGCCGTGCCGCCACGCGACCCGGCGCGGCTCGCGGCGGCGATCCTGGAGCTGGTCGGGGATCGCGACCGGTTGCGACGGCTCGGCGAAGCGGGCCGGGACCGCGCTCGCCGGCTCTACTCGATCGAGGCCTGCGTCACGGAATACGAGATCCTCTACCGAGGTCTGCTGAAACCGGGCCGGGCCTGATCGGCCGGGCTTGATCGAATCGACCCGGAGGCGCGGCTCGGCTACACTCCCACGCTCATCGCGAAGGATCCCTTCATGTGTGGCATTGCCGGCTTTCTCGATCGCAGGAGCAGTGACTCGACCGGTGATCTGCGCCGACTCGCCGAGCGCATGGCCGACACCATCGAGCATCGCGGGCCGGATGACGGCTCCGGCACCTGGGCCGACGAGGCGGCGGGCGTCGCCTTCGGCTTCCGTCGCCTCGCCATCGTCGATCTGTCGCCAGCCGGTCGCCAGCCGATGGAGTCTGCCTCCGGGCGCACGGTCATCTGCTACAATGGCGAGGTCTATAACGCCGAGGACATCCGCAAGGAGCTCGGGCCCGACGCTCCCAACTGGCGCGGCCATTCCGACACGGAGGTGATGGTCGAGGCGATCGAGCGGCTGGGGCTCGAAGCGGCCGTGTCGCGCTTTATCGGCATGTTCGCCTTTGCCCTGTTCGAGCGCGACAGCCGCCGGCTCTGGCTGGTGCGCGACCGGCTCGGCATCAAGCCGCTCTACTGGACGCTTGCCGGCGAGCAGCTGCTGTTCGGCTCGGAGCTGCGGGCGCTGCGGGCGCATCCCGCATTCAAGCCCGAGCTCGACCGCGACGCCGCATCCGCCTATCTTCGCCACAACTACGTGCCCAATCCCCACACCATCTACAAGGGCGTGCGTCAGTTGCCGCCGGGGCATCTACTGCTGCTGGAGCCGGGCAAGCCGCCGCAGGTCCGCCCCTACTGGTCGCTCGAGGACGTGGTTGCCCGCACCACCGCACAGCCGTTCGCCGGCAATGAGGCGGAGGCGACGGACGCGCTCGACAAGCTGCTGGGCGACGCGGTCTCGCGCCGCATGATCGCGGACGTGCCGCTCGGCGCCTTCCTGTCGGGAGGCTATGATTCATCGCTCGTCGTCGCCCAGATGCAGAAGCACTCGCGGGGACCGGTCAAGACCTTCTCAATCGGCTTTCACGAGGCGGGCTACGACGAGGCGAGCCATGCCAAGGCGGTTGCTGCCCATCTCGGCACCGACCATACCGAGCTCTACGTGACGGCGCAGCAGGCGCAGGAGGTGATCCCGCGCCTTCCCGACATCTACGACGAGCCGTTTGGCGACTCGTCCGGAATCCCGACCTTTCTCGTCTCGGAGCTCGCCCGCCGGCATGTCACGGTTGCGCTCTCGGGCGACGGCGGCGACGAGCTGTTCGCCGGCTACAACCGCTATTCCCATGCCGACCTGTTCCGTCGCACAGCGAGCCGGGTTCCCCAGGCCGCTCGCCGAGCGACCGCCGCAGCCCTGCGCACGCTCTCGCCTTCGACCTGGGACAGCGCTTTCTCGATCGCTCCCAAACGCTTTCGGCCACGGCTCGCCGGCGACAAGATGTACAAGGCCGCCGACGTGATGGCCGAGGACGGCGACGGCTTCTATCGCAAGCTCACCAGCCATTGGCAGGAGCCCGACCGGGTGGTGATCGGGGGACGGGAGCCGCGCACGCTCGCAAGTGATCCCGCCGTCGAGCGCATCGTCCCCGATTTCATCGAGCGTATGCAGTACCGCGACACGCTGACCTACCTGCCCGATGACATCCTGACGAAGGTCGATCGCGCCAGCATGGCGGTGTCGCTGGAAGCGCGCGTGCCGCTGCTCGATCACCGGGTCGTCGAGTTCGCCTGGTCGCTGCCGCTCGGCATGAAGCTGCGGGGCAGCTCGCGCAAGCGCGTGCTGCGCGAGGTGCTCTATCGCTACGTGCCCCGCACGCTGGTCGACCGGCCCAAGATGGGCTTCGGCGTGCCGATCGATGCCTGGCTGCGCGGACCGATCCGCGACTGGGCGGAGGATCTCCTCGCCGAGCGCAATCTGGCCGCGAGCGGCGTGTTCGAGCCCGCTCCGGTGCGCGAACGCTGGCAGGAGCACCTCTCGGGCCGT
>JANNSW010000108.1:0-12965 GCA_031403055.1 Hyphomicrobiaceae bacterium
AGCCGGCTGCGAGGTGCGCGGCGACGCGGAGGTGTGCCAGGCCGAGCCACGTGCGAGGCCCGCAACCGATGCCGACTGGGGCCACGAGTTCCTCGATGCCATCATGGCGGTCCGCCTCGTCGATGGCGTCGATGGCGCGATCGCCCACATCGCCCGTTTCGGCTCGCGCCATACCGATGCCATCGTGACGGAGGACGCCGCGACCGCCGAGCAGTTCCTCGCCCGCGTCGACTCGGCGATCGTGCTGTGGAACGCCTCGACCCAGTTCGCGGACGGGGCGGAGTTCGGCATGGGCGCCGAGATCGGCATCGCGACCGGACGCTTCCATGCGCGTGGCCCGGTCGGGCTCGAGCAGCTCACCACATTCAAATATGTTGTGCGCGGGGCCGGCCAGATCCGGCCCCTTTGAGAAAGGCAATTCCGATGGCAAAGCCACCAAAGCTCACCGGCCAATGCCTGTGCGGCGCTGTCCGCTTCGAGGCGACCGGCCCGTTCCGGCCGATCAGCTATTGCCACTGCCGGCAATGCGCGCGCTGGACCGGGCATCTGGTGGCCGCCACCTCGGTGACGCCGGACCGTTTCGCGCTCATGGCCGGCGAAGCCGCGCTCAAATGGTATGCGGCATCGAGCGAAGCCAAGCGCGGTTTCTGCGGCGAATGCGGCTCGAGCCTGCTGTGGAAACCCAAGGACGGCTCGCGCATCTCGATCTGTGCCGGCGCACTCGATCCCCCGACCGGCATCAGGGCGACCCACCACATCTTCGTCGCCGACAAATCGGACTACTACCCGATCACCGACGGCTTGCCCCAACACGATAGCTGGGGCGGCTCGTCGGCGGCCCCCGCGACCAAGGCCCCGGAGTGACTGTGACCGCAGGATCCGACGCGCACCTGCGGCCTCCCCACGCCGAGGCGGGCCTCAGGATCGGGCTGCTCGGCGGCTCGTTCAATCCGCCCCATGACGGCCACCGCCATGTCAGCCTCGAGCTGTTGCGCCGTCTGCGCCTCGATCGGGTCTGGTGGCTGGTGTCGCCCGGCAACCCGCTGAAGTCGCACGAGGGCCTGCCGACAACCGCAGCACGAGTTGCGGCCTGTGAACGGGTCGCCAGCCACCCGCGCATCGATGTGACCGCCTTCGAGGAGACGACCGGCAGCGCCTTTACCGTCGAGACGGTCGCGTTTCTCTGCCGACGCTTTCCCGCAACCCGGTTCGTCTGGATCATGGGGGCCGACAATCTGGCGGGGTTCGAGCGCTGGAAAGGCTGGCGCCGGATTTTCGAGCTGATGCCGATCGCTGTCGCCGACCGGCCCGGCTGGCGCTACCGGGCACTCGCCTCACGCGCCGCCATCACCTACGCGGCCGCCCGCATCGACGAGGCCGATGCGGCTAGCCTGCCGGAGCGGCCAGCGCCAGCCTGGGCCTTCCTCGGCATCCCGCTGTCGCCGCTGTCGTCGACGAAGCTCCGGGAAGCGGCACGCAGGCGGCGAGGGTAGGCTGAGCTGCGCTGTTTTTGGGCCAGCACCGGGCGCCAATTGGCTGCTTTGGCCATAGCATGCGCTCTTCAGAGCGTTGTGATCGCGAGGAATGGTTTTGACCTACCCCGGTCCCGTGGACAGCTGAGGTCTTGGGATCAGGCTCTCGACCTCGGTGCTGGCTGCCCGCGCCTGCGGTCTCGACATTGCCGACGGCGTCTACAGCAACTCCAAGGAAGCGGATGGCTTGCGCGCTGCATCATTGCCACGTTCGAGCAGCCAGAGAATGCGAGGACCCCGCGACCGGCACCGAGCCGCTGGCACCAGTGGCGTCAGGCTTTTGCCACTTGAGTTCCAAGGGGCGGCCATGCAAGCTAGCCACGGTGCGGCCGTGTGCCGGATAATGGCCGATTCTGGTATGGGGTAGCAACAGCATGAGCGCCGATGTCGAGCTCGACAACGTCACCATCCGGTTCGGCAGCTTCACAGCCGTCAAGGGCGCGACGCTGAAAATCGAGAACGGCGAATTCTTCTCGTTCCTGGGCCCGTCGGGCTGCGGCAAGACGACGATCCTGCGCACGATATCGGGCTTCCTCGATCCGTCGGAAGGCACCGTCCGGATCGGCGGCAAGGACATGGCCGGCATCGGCGCGAACCGGCGCCCGACGGCGCTGATCTTCCAGAACCTCGCGCTCTTTCCCCTGATGACGGTTGCCGACAATGTGGGCTACGGTCTGCGCGTGCGGGGCGTGCCACGTGCCGAGCGGGCGAGGAAGGTCGATGATCTGCTGCGGCTGATCGCGCTTCCCGACCAGGGCGGGAAGCTCATCTCCGAGCTGTCCGGTGGCCAGAAACAACGCGTCGCGATCGCGCGCGCGCTTGCGGTCGAGCCGCAGGTGCTGCTGCTGGACGAGCCTTTGTCGGCGCTCGATCTGAAGCTGCGCCAGCACATGCGCAACGAGCTCAGGAACATCCAGAAGCGGGTCGGCATCACCTTCATCTACATCACCCACGATCAGGGCGAGGCGCTCATCATGTCGGACCGCGTCGCCGTGATGGATGCCGGCGTGATCGAGCAGGTCGCCGACGGCAAGAGCCTCTACGACAATCCGGCAACGGCGTTCGTTGCCTCCTTCGTGGGCGAGAACAATCCCTTCCCCGGTACGGTCTCCCGCACGATCGGCGACCATGCCCTGGTCGAGACCGCGCACGGGCCCTTGCGCGGGCGCAATCCCAATGGCCTGAAACCGGGCGACAAGGCGATCCTGTTCGTGCGGCCCGAAGCCTTCAGCGTCGGCGTCGGCACCGCCGAGGCAACGATCTCGAGCACGATCGAGGCCATCACCTTCGAAGGCAACACCAGCCACGCCTATCTGAAGGGCAAGGGCGCCAAGCCGATCACGCTCACTATCGGGCGCCAGAGCGACCATGCGCTGCCCGGCCAGGGCGCGACGCTGGCGGCGAGCTACGATCCGACCAAAGCGTTGGTCCTGCCGCACGGGAGGCTCGCCAGTGAGTAGCCGCGTCTTCGCCTATCTGATCCCCATCGCGGTCATCGCGATCTTCTGGGCGATGGCCGTCTGGGAGAAGCGCCGGGGCCTCCCCGATCCCTCGCGCAAGGGCTTCGTGCAGCAGAACGGCATCCTGCTTTCGACCTTCTTCGTGGTGGCGGTCGCGTTCTGGACGCTGTTCCTGGTGGTGCTGCCCTACATGTACATGGTGCAGGAGAGCTTCCATCCCTCGCTCTGGCCCAAGGATCGCGGCGGGCCCAAGGATGTGCTCACCCTCGAGCACTACAAATACTTCATCTACGGTCTGCAGACCGGCACCGAGGCGAGCTACAACGTCACGCACCTCTACGCCTTCTGGAAGACGCTGCTCATCAGCCTGTGCGTGACGTTCGCCAATTTCTGCCTGTGCTATCCGCTCGCCTATTATCTGGCGCAGTCTGCCGGCCCGCAGAAGCTGCGGCTGTTGTTGATTGCCCTGATCGTGCCGTTCTGGGTGAACGAGATCCTGCGCGCGTTCGCCTTCCGTGTGCTGTTGTCGTCCAACGGCCTCATCAACACGGCGCTCATCAACATGGGCCTGATCGACACCTCGTTCGATTTTCTGCGCGCCGATATCGGCCTCTATCTGGGCCTGTCCTATGCCTATCTGCTGATCATGGTGTTCCCGCTCTATAACGGGATCGAAGCGCTCGACAAAAACCAGATCGAGGCGGCCCGCGATCTGGGCGCCTCCTGGTGGCGCATCCACAAGGACGTGGTGATGCCGTTCGCCAAGCCCGGCATCGCGTCGGGCTGCACCATCGTCTTCATGCTGGCGGCAGGCTCGCTCGCGGCGCCCCAGTTCCTCGGCGGGCCGAACACGCTGTGGTTCACCTCGATCGTCTACGATTTCTTCTTCCAGGCCTTCAACTGGTCGCGGGGCTCGGCCTACGCCTTCATCCTGCTGCTGGCCTGCATCGGCTTCGTGCTGCTGGTGCTACGCGTGTTCAAGGTCAGCCTCGGGGAGATCGCCCGATGACCTCCAGGCTCGTCTACAAGCTGATGACCGGCTTCTACCTGCTGATCTTCTTTGCCTACCTGTTCGGGCCGCTGGCGGTGATGGGCGTCACGGCCTTCAACACCCCCAACTATCCGACCGCCTATCCGTTCGAAGCCTTCACGACCAAATGGTTCACCGCCCTCTTCAACGATCGCGACATGATGGAGGGGCTGTGGAACAGCGTCATCATCGGCATCGGCGTCGTCTGCCTCGCGGTGCCGGTGGGGCTCGCTGCCTCGATCGTGATGACGCAAATCTACCCGCGTGCGCGCTCGCTCTATTATCTCATCACGGTATCACCCGTGCTGACGCCGGGCGTCATCATCGGCATCTCGACGGTGATTTTCTGGAAGGACTTCGCCGAGACGACCGGCCTGAAGCCCTATCTCTACAAAGGCATGATCCTCGCGATTTTCGGCCAGGCGAGCTTCGTCTGCGCTTATTGCATGCTGATCATCCTGGCGCGATTGCAGCGCTTCGACCGCGCGCAGGAAGAAGCCGCACTCGATCTGGGCGCCAGCTACCCGCAGGTGTTCTGGCACTTCCTCATTCCCTACCTGCGGCCAGCGCTGTTCTCGGCCGGCATCATCGCCTTCCTCACCTCGTTCGAGAACTACAATACGACGACGTTTGCGATCCTTGCCGACAAGACGCTGGTCACGGTGCTGGCGGGTCGCGTGCGCCAGGGCACCGATCCGAGCCTGTCGGCGCTCGCCGTCATCATCATCGCGGTGAGCCTCGTGGGTGCGATCAGCTACGAGATCCTGAAGCGGCGCGAGGAGCGGCGTGCGCTCGAGGCTGCCGCACGCGCCAGGGCCGCCGAGCGGGGCGAGGTGGCTTTGGGCGGCGCGGTGCCAGCGGCGGCTTAGGCGTGGTGGGCGAACTGTAGGGCGGATCAGGCGCGCATGCGCCGTAATCCGCCGCCATCGGCTCCGTGCGCCGGCAACGGCGGAATACGCTTCCCTCTCGAGAAACACATCCTGGCATCACCCGTCATCCCGGACGCCTTCGGCACGACAGCGGCGATCTGGGATCCTGGCCACGGGCGCGGCATCTGTAGCTGAGATCCCGGATCAAAGCCTTTGGCTTTGTCCGGGATGACGGGTGGATGGGTGCGCGCGAGACGTTTCCTCGAACACGCATTCCGGCGTAGCCGGTTGGGAAGCTATTGCGCACCACGATCTCGGGCGCGGCGGATTACGCTGCGCCAATCCGCCTTACAGCGCCCGACGCGCCGCCTGCATGAAATTCCGGTAGAGCCGCTCGGAAGAAGCGAGGAAGGTGGACATCTGCTCTGCCGCGTCCTCCTCGATCTGGTCGAGCGCGAACGGCCCGAGCGTCGATTCGAGCGCCTTGCGATAAGCGGGCACCTGCCCCCAGGTGGCGACCGTGTCGGGCTCGACCTCGACATGGTACTGCATCGACCAGGCGTTACGCCCGACCCGCATCGCCTGCACCCGGCAGAGATCGGAGCTCGCCAGCACCACCGCGCCCTCGGGCGGCTCGGCCACACGCACCGAATGCCATTGCAGCGCCTTCTGGCGGGTCTTCATGCCGGCAAAGATCGGGTCCTCGCGGCCCTCGGGCGTCAGCTCGACGTCGAGCACGCCGATCTCGGGGGGACGCTGTGGGCCGCAGGTGCCCCCGAGCGCGTCCGCGAGCAGCTGGTGGCCCAGGCACAGTCCGAGATAGGGCCGCCCCAGCTCCGCGACGAAGCGGCGGATTGCGCGCTTCTCCGCCGTGAGCCAGGGGTGCTCCTCCACGTCCCAAACGTCCATCGGCCCGCCCATCACCCACAGCGCGTCATAGTCCTCGAGCGGTGGGATCGGCTCGCCGGCATCGAGCTCGACCGCGCGCCATTGGATGCCATCGGCCTGCAGGAATTGGCGCAATTGGCCGGGATGCTCGCAGGCGATGTGCTGGAAGACGAGCAGGCGCATGGGAAACCTCCGTTGCCGGTCATGCAGGGTCGAGAAAACCATAGAGATCGGCCGGATTGTCGACCAGCAGTCGGGTGAGACCGCGCTCACCGTTACACCATTGGGTCATCAGATCGACGAGGATGGCATCGTCGGGCGGGTCGGCGGGCTTGGAGGGATGCGGCCAGTTGGTCGCCCAGACGCAGCGCTGCGGGTGATCCGCGATCAGCTTTCGCGCGAGGAGTGCCACATCCTCATAGCCGGGCGGCCCCAGCTTCGATGTCTCGTAGACGCCTGAGGTCTTGACCCAGGTCCGGCCCTTGTCGATCAGGCGCTGCAGGGCCCTGAAACCAGGATGGTCAATCGCGATGGGCTCGAGGAATTTGCCATTGTGGTCGATCACGAGCGTGCCGGGCAGGCGCGCCAGCTCAGCCTCGCGCACGTGCAGCTGACGGCCGTCCATCTGCATCTGCACGTGCCAGCCAAGCTCGTGGACGCGAGCGGCGAGCCGGGGCAGCTGCTCCCAGGTCAGGGCGCCACCGGCCAGCATGAAAAAGCGCAGGCCCCGGATGCCCAGGCGCGTCAGGCGAGCCAGCTCGTCGTCGCTCGCCGTGTCGTCGACGACGGCAACGCCGCGCGCCTCTTCGCCGAGCACCGCCATGGCGGCAAGCGTGCAGCGATTGTCCGTGCCATAGGCCGAGGGCTGGACCACGACAGCGCGCGTGAGGCCAAGCGTCCGCTGCAAGCGCTGGTAGACCTCGATCGTGCCCCCGGGCACCGGCCGGATTGGGCTCGCAGGCGAGGCCGGATAGGTCCGCGGATCGCCATAGATGTGCATATGGCAGTCGGTAGCGCCGGGGGGCAGCTTCGTTTTCGGTGGGTTGGCAGGGAGCAGCGACATGGCGGTGGACCTCAGGCCTCGATGATAGCCGGTCTCATGCACGGCTGGGCATCTTGCGCAGCAGCGAGGCACGTGACCAGTGCTGGGCGTTCAAGGCGAGTGCGGGAGCCTTGCCGGCAAGGATTTCCTCGACCTGGCGCACGGTCTCGAACGCCTGGAAGTCGGAGGCCTCGCGGGTGAGGCCCGCGACATGGGGGAGGGCAACGACATTGGGGAGCCTCGCCAGCCGCATCGAGGGTTGCTCGTCGCGGCCCAGACCGACATCGAGCCCGGCGCCCGCGATCCTGCCCTCGACCAGGGCGGCCTCCAAGGCGGCTTCATCGACGAGGGCCCCGCGCGAGACGTTGATGAAATAGGCGTCCTTGCGCATCCTTGCGAAGGCAGCCGTGCTCATCATGGCGCGCGTCTCGGGCGTCGAGTAGGCGGCGCAGACGACGAACAGGGGATGAGACAGCACGCGATCGAGATCGACCTGGCGGACATTGCCGTTGACGATCCGCGTGTAGGGATCGTAGGCGCAAACCTCCATGCCGAAGGCGATGGCGAGCTCGCCGATGCGTCGCCCGATGGCGCCATAGCCGATGATGCCGATGGGAGCGCCGGTGAGCTGGCGCGTCATCACCATTGGCTGGATCTCTTGGCCCTGCTTGTAGAGGCGGTCGACGATGTGCATGCGCCGCGCGAGCGTGAGCATCAGGCCGATTGCGGTCTCGGCGACGGCGTCGGCGTAGCCCTGGCTGCAGCGCACGGCGAGCACGCCGTTGCGGGAGGCCGCTTCCACGTCGACGGTGCGCGCGTCGACCGCACAGCGCAGGAAAGCGACGAGGCGTGGCAGCCGGTCGAATACCTCGGGCGTCCCGGCGGCGAGCCGGTCGGAGACGATGATGTCGATATCCTTGGCCGCGGCAATCAGCCGTTCGCCGCTCATGGGCTCGTCGGTGCCGTTGAGCGTCACCTCGCCGAGCTTGGCCAACTCCGCGACGGCCTCGAGGCTGTAGAAGTTGTGCAGCAGGTCATTGTTGTGGGTGACGAGGATGCGGGGGGCCATCTTGGTGTGCCTTGTTGCTGGTTGCGCAAAGTCGATCGAGCTCCTCTCGAGAAACACATCCTGGCATCACCCGTCATCCCAGACGGCCTGTCGTGCCGGAGGCTCGCCTCCAGCACGATAGGCCGATCCGGGACCTTCGCCGGCAAGGCGGCGCCTGTGGCAGAGATCCCGGATCAAAGCCTGCGACTTTGTCCGGGATGACGGGTGGATAGGTGGGCGCGAGAAGTTTCCTCCAACACGCATTCTGGCGCAGCCGGTTGTTGGGCTCATCCCGCCTGCTCATCGTTCGACAGGCAATACCCCAGTCCGCGGATGGTCTTGATCATGTCGCCGGGGATCTTTTTGCGCAGGCGGCCGATGAAGACCTCGATCGTGTTGGAATCGCGGTCGAAATCCTGCTCGTAGAGATGCTCGACCAGCTCCGTGCGCGAGACGACCCGGCCGCGATGGTGGAGCAGGTAGGCGATCAGCCGGTACTCGTGCGAGGTGAGCTTGACCGGCACGCCCTCGAAGGTCACCCGCGCCATCTTGGCATCGAGCCGCAGCGATCCGCATTCGATCTCGGCCGAGGCGTGGCCAGCCGTGCGCCTGAGGATTGCGCGCACCCGGGCGAGCAATTCCTCCATGTTGAAGGGTTTCGTCACATAGTCGTCGGCGCCCGCATCCATGCCGGCGACCTTCTCGCTCCAGCGATCGCGCGCGGTCAGGATGATGACCGGCATCCGCCGCTCGTTGCGCCGCCACTGCTCCAGGATGCGCACGCCGTCCATTTTCGGCAGGCCGAGGTCGAGCAGCACGGCATCGTAGGGCTCGGTGTCACCCAGAAAGTGCCCCTCCTCGCCGTCGAAAGCGGTATCGACGGCATAGCCAGCCGCGCTGAGCGCCTGCGTCAGCTGTCGGTTCAGGTCGGGGTCGTCTTCAACGACGAGGAGCCGCAAAGGGTCTGCCTCCCATGGCCGGGTCGGTTGCCTGGACCAATATAGGCCGATAATTCTGGCGCGCCAGAGGCCGATTCATGCCGGCACATCAGCTGCCGGTCAACGCCCGGACGAGGCGCCGCACCAGGCCAACCTTCCTTGGCTCGACCGCAAGCGGAGCGGGGGACGCCGCGGGCACGACCAACGGAGGAACCACCGCGGCGGACGGTCGCCGAGGCGCCGACAGCTCCGGCATGGCCAGCTCCTCGGCCGCCGCAACCGCTGCCGAAACCGCCAGCTGGATCGGGTCGCTCACCGGCAACGCAACATCGGGCTGGGAAAACCCGGCGGGGTTCCGGTCCGTTCGCGCCTGCAGCAGCTGCAACGCTTCCTCGAGCTTGCGCAGCGCCATGAAGGTCCGATTGCCGGCGAGCTCCCCGAGCAAACGCTCCCGCAGCTTCACCGCCGAGACCGCCTCGAGCGGATTGCCGGCTTCCTCGCGCTGGCTGAGCTGGTCGAGCGCTCGGTAGGCGGGATCGCCATGGAGCACCGCGACCAGCCGCGCACGCGAGGCCTCGATTTTTCCAATCAGGGTTTCAACGTCGGATGACATGGCAAGGCGGCCCAAAAGCGCGGTTGCACGAGGAGGGAGCCCCACCCTTAGGGTCCAGCCCATGTCACGTCCATGACTGATGTGCGGCTGTCCTCAGCTCATTGGCTCGGCTTGCCGGCCGGCGCACGGCTGACGATCAGCACGGCGAGCGAGGTGACCGCCATGCCCAGGAGCTGCACACCCGAAAGCGTCTCGCCGAACACGATCCAAGCCATCAGCGCCGTCACTGGCGGCACCAGGTAGAAATAGGCCGCAACCTTCGAGATCGCCCCCTCGCGGATCATGATCATCAGCAGCGTGATCGCCCCGATCGAGAGCACCAGCACCGACCAGGCGAGCGCAAACAGCAGCGACGGCGTCGGCTCGAACCGGCCACTCCCGGCGAGCAGGGCGGCCACCAGCATGACGAGCGTCGCGCCAGCGAACTGACAGACGCCGCCGGACCGCAGATCGAGACCCGTCGCAAAGCGCTTCTGGTAGATGCTGCCGAAGGTGACGCCGAGGAGACCAAGCCCGGCCGCCGCCACCGTATCGGCGCGGGCATCGATGCTGGCTGACGCAATCCGCGGCGCCAGCACCAGCAGCACACCGGCAAAGCCCGCGACGAGGCCGAGCCAATGGCGTGCACCGATCCGCTCCCCGATCAGCGATGGCACGATCAGCGCGGTCAGGATCGGCTGCGTCGAGACGATCAGCGCGGCAATGCCCGCCGACATGCCCTCCCCGATCGTCCAGAACACCGGCCCCAGATAGCCGCCGTGCAGCAGCGCGCCGGCGACCGCGGCATGCAGCGCCTCCCGCCGCCGCGGCCATTTGGCCTGCAGCGCGAGCGCAACGAGCACGAGCACAATGGTCGCAAGCCCGAACCGGATGGCCAGGAACGTGAACGGCTCGGCATCGCGGACCGCGATCTTGGAGAATATGAACCCTGTCGACCACAGCACGACAAACACGAGCGGAATCAGTCGAGTGAGCATGGCGGCCTCGGAGCGGCGGGATCGGCCAATGTCTTTTGTCAGCCGCGGACCGCCGTGTCGCTCGATGGCTTGACGCAGGCGCCTCCGGTCTGCTCTTCCCAGTCGATCCGGCGCGCTGCCGTCCCCAACCGAGAGAGCTCATGGCGGCCCCCCTGCTTTCGCTTGCCGGCATCGACCTGACTTTCGGCGGCACGCCGCTGCTGGAGGGTGCCGAGCTCACGGTGTTCCAGGGCGAGCGGCTCTGTCTGGTCGGGCGCAACGGCTCGGGCAAGTCGACGCTGATGCGCATCGCCGCCGGCCTGGTCGAGCCCGACCGGGGCAATCGCATACTGCAGCAGGGCTTGCGCGTGCGCTATCTGCCGCAGGAGCCAGATCTGGCGGGCTATGCCACGACACTCGACTACGCGGCCGAAGGCCTGGAGAGCGAGCACCGTGCCCGCTCGCTCCTGTTCGAGCTCGGCCTCACCGGTGAGGAGGCGCCCGACCGGCTTTCAGGCGGGGAGTTGCGCCGTGCCGCGATCGCGCGCCTGCTGGCAGCCGATCCCGATGTGGCGCTGCTCGACGAGCCGACCAACCATCTCGACCTGCCGGCCATCGAATGGCTGGAACGCGAGTTGAACGCACTCGGCTCGGCGATCGTCCTCATCAGCCACGACCGGCGCTTTCTGGAGACGTTGTCACGCGCCGTCGTCTGGCTCGACCGTGGCACCACCCGCCGGCTCGAGAAGAGCTTCAAGCACTTCGAAACGTGGCGCGACGAGACAATTGCACTCGAATCCGAGGAACGCCACAAGCTCGGCCGCAGGATCGCACGCGAGATCGAATGGCTGCACTATGGCGGCATCACCGCACGGCGCCGGCGCAACGAAGGCCGCAAGCGCAAGCTCGATGCCATGCGCGAGACGGTGAGATCGGAGCGTCGCGCCGTCGGCACGGTCAAGATGGCGGCGGCCGAAGGCGAGACGTCGGGCAAGCTGGTGATCGAGGCACGCGAGATTGCCAAGGCCTATGGCGAGGCGGTGATCGTCGCGGACTTCTCGACGCGCATCGCTCGCGGCGACCGGGTCGGCATCGTCGGACCCAACGGCGCGGGGAAAACGACGCTGCTGAAGATGCTGACGGGAGAGCTCGACCCCGACACCGGCAGCATCCGGCTCGGCGCCAACCTGCAGATGGTGACGCTCGACCAGGCCCGCGCCGCGCTCGATCCGCTCGAGAACGTCGCCGACATCCTGACCGGTGGCCGCGGCGATCACGTCCAGGTCGGGGGCGAGCGCAAGCATGTGCTCTCCTATATGCAGGACTTCCTGTTCTCACCCGAGCAGGCGCGCACGCCGTCGGGCAAGCTGTCGGGGGGCGAGCGCGGCCGGTTGCTGCTGGCGCGTGCGCTGGCACAGCCCTCCAACCTGCTGGTGCTCGACGAGCCGACCAACGACCTCGATCTGGAGACGCTCGATCTGCTGGAGGAGCTGCTCGCGGGCTACGAGGGCACGGTGCTCGTCGTCAGCCACGACCGCGATTTCCTCGACCGGGTCGTGACCTCGGTCGTGGCCTCCGAGGCCGGAGGGCGCTGGGTCGAGTATGCGGGCGGCTACTCCGACATGGTCGCCCAGCGCGGCACGGGGCTCGAGGCAAAGGCTGGCCCCGCGCGTACCCTGAAGGCGAAGCCCGCGCTGGCGGCCGCGCCATCCAAGCGCAAGCTCTCGTTCAAGGAGAAGCACGCACTCGAAGCGCTGCCCAAGCGGATCGAGTCGCTCACGGCCGAGATCGCCGTGCTCGATTCGAGGCTTGCCGATGCAGGGCTCTACGCGCGCGACCGCAAGGCGTTCGACACCGCCTCCGCCCGCAGCGCCGAGCTTCGCCGTGAGCTGGCTTCCGCCGAGGACCAATGGTTGGAGCTCGAGATGTTGAAGGAGGCGATCGAGGGGTAGCCGTTGCATCGAGGGGAATGGATTGGCTACACTCCGGCGTCTGGGCGGGCTCCCACGAGGCCGGAACGATCCCGACCTGAAAGGATCAAGCAGCAATGCAGGTTTCCCTGAATTCCGAGCTCGAGAGGTTCGTCGAGGAGTTGATGGCAACCGGCAAGTTCGGAAATGCGAGCGAGGTCGTCTCCCGGGCGCTCGAGCTGCTGCAGGAGCATGAGCGAGAGATCGACGACATTCGAACCAAGATCGACGCTGGCCTGGAGGATGTCAAAGCGGGTCGGGTGTTCTCGCCCGAGGAGGCGAAGGCGCTATTGAGCAGGCGACGCGAGAATTGGGCTCGAACAGCGCGGTGATGTGGCCAAGTGACCTACCGTTTGACTGCGCAAGCCGTCGCAGACATAGGACACACCCAACAACAACTGCTCCGAAATGCCCGCTTTCCCGGACGATTGGAGCCCAGGCTGCGCCGGGGCGGAGATTGATCCGGGAACCAGCGCAAAGACGCGGCGAAGCCGCAACATATTGAGCCTTCAGCACTTTTCATGCTGGATCCCGGCTCTGCGCTCCCGTTGGTCGCTTGGCCGGGAAGGCGGTCGGAGGTGTATCCTGCCCTCCGAGTCGGTTCACTTATTGTTCCAAG
>JANNSW010000109.1:0-24954 GCA_031403055.1 Hyphomicrobiaceae bacterium
CCGAAAATGCAAAGAAGAGATTGACTTTCGGGCCCGTCGGCCCATCTAGACCGGCTGTCCGGCGCAGGGGCGGCAGCGGTGGGAGGGCCGAACCCCTCTACGCGAACCCGTCTGCCGGGATCCGAGCGCGCGGCCGAAGGGGTCCGGCTCCATTCGCCAAGGCCGTCGTTTACTCAGTTCAGTCTTTACGCAGCCCACGTCTTCCGATATTGTAGAGTCAACGAGGGTGGGACGCCGAGGTTCCAATTGGGCTTGGGTACGTCGACACCTCAGCACCGCAAGGGGGGCGCGCTGTGGCCGAGGATGCAAGCAGTCGTGACAGTCCACAACCCGGTTGGCTACATCTAGCGAATGCCAACGATCCTTACGCAGGTACGGACGTCAAGGTAGTTGTAACGTTCGAGGGAGGTGGTGCAAAAGGATTGTGCCACCTAGGAGCGCTTAGGGGGTTAGAGTCTACTGCTGCTTCCACTGCCAGAACCAGCAAGTTTCCGTGGTCACCCATTTACCAAGTTAAAGGATACGCTGGAACATCAATTGGAGCACTCGTAGCGGCACTTGCCGCAGTGGGTTATACGGCGGAGGAAATGCTTGGGACGAATTCAACGGGTGCGAACTCAAGTCAAATACCAGAAAGCTTGGCACTTAGGAACGCCGGGTTCGACCAACTAATGGATGCGTTCGGATTTTTCGGTAGATTTCGCTTCGCGATTGCCAGATGGATTCTCGGTAGGAATATTGGATTTCTTTGTTTGTTATCATTTTTCTGGACGCTAATTGCTATATTTATCACTATAAGCCTGCTGTATGTATCGAAAACAGCGGGGATGTCTATAGATGGCCCGCCATTTGTACGAAAATTTTTAATTGAAAGTATTTTGAATAAAACAATTTGGGATGTATGTTTTGAAGTCAGTGCCTACTTATTGTCTCTATGGATCATAAGTTTGCTCGCTTTCCTCGTCACACTTCGCATTGCGGCAGCAGGACTATGCAACACTAAAACGCTTGCTAAAGGTATAGACTTGGATTTGCTTGCCAAAATCAATCCAGCACAGCACCAAACAGCATTGGCTGAAGAGCGAAAGAGAGCTACAATCAAAAACAAAATTCTTAGCATTTCTGGCTGGGGCATCAAACCCCACGAAATTGGAGTACGCTTTTGTGAAATCGGCACAAATACCCCACTTTGTGTAGTTGCAACAAGTCTCTCGAATCAATCAATTCAACTTTTTTCTTCAGGCTCCACCCCCAGGATTTATATCGCTGAAGCAGTTGCAGCATCTATGGCACTTCCAGTGATTTTTCGACCTGCAAAGGTTCGATCGATGCAAGGGCGATTTGCCGATGGGGGGTTTACCAGCAATTTACCTTCGTGGTCATTTGATGTTACAAGAGGCCTTGATCCTGATTTATTTACAATTGGCATCGAAATTAAAGGAGACAAATTCTCCGTTCCAAAAAATGTAACGAAATCTTTTCAAAACATCCAAAATCTTATTCAAGCAACAATATTCGGCGCCCGCCAACTCGAAACCAGATTGACACGGCATGTTTCAATACCTATCGAGACCGAGATTGAGCTGCTGCAATTCGATCATAAAACTCGAAGAATTTCGAGTGTGCAATGCATAGCTAGTGCTGAGTTTCATTTTCGGGCCACAATGCTGTATCGCGCGCTCGTTCGACAAGAAATGGCTCAAATTTGTCATGATGTTTGCTCCATCGTTGCTGATTGTCTAGAAAGTGATCCTAGGAAACCCTTGGCGGATGACGACGAGCCATGGATTCGAGTTCGGCTCTTGACCCCAAGTGGACACGGCGCGCTCGCATACAGGACAATCTGGACATACGTGTCTACATCGGGAAGCGCACGATTTTCGACAGATGATGGCGTCCTTTGGCCCATCGCACGACCTACTGGAACCCGCGCCGCTGGCGCCGTAAGCGTTTCGAGCCTCCCCGGCCTTGCCGCAATCGAGGATAGTGCTTACATATCTCATCCGAGCGTGGATGGCGAATTCGACGCGGATCAGCTCATTTGGGACGACGCTCCCGCTGTTGATACGCAAGGAGACGGTCTTCGATACGTTCGACGCCTGCTGTTGGAAAGTTCGCTTGCCATTGTCGTTCCAAGCCCGATTCGCGTTCCGGCACCCGCTCCTGGCTTCGATGTTGAAGTGAGATCCGAAGATGGTAGTGGACGGCGGTCCAACGGCTCGCACGAAAATTCTGTCCGAGAAGCGCCGGAACCAAGGCTGCCACGTTGCGTTGCCTTCATAGACGCAAACATCAACCCGGCTTCGTTCTCGGCGATTGCTGGAGGCGCGGGCGCCAAGTGGGACGAAATGGTGCGCCGTGTCCAGGCAACCATCAGTCGCTTCGATGAAGTCAAGCGTTCAGCTCGCGATGAGGCGCAAAAGGTGCGCGACCGTAGAGTTGCAACACCGTTGAGCCACGATCAGGGCTTAATCGAACGTTAGCGCAGGTCGGCGACAAATCAAGACGCACTCGGAAAAACAGGAGCCTCTCAGATGTTGCACAAGCGCCCAGCTAAGTCAAGCACAGGACCCAAGAATCGGTTCAAGAGGTCGGCTAGCGGTCCGATCGGGGGCGACGCCGTGTCGGCATCAAAGGATGGTGGCGCTACCCGTGCCACAGAGCGGCTGAAGGGAATCCAAGATTTTGGTAGGGTATTTGAACAAATCCAAGACCATAAGATGCAGGACTCGATTATTGGGTTGATCGACACGGATCGCGGGATGGTGCCACCGGTACCTGACGACGACGATGAGGCCGCTCCAGTCCCGGGCTCGAATCGATCGATTGTGATCCTAGTTCTCGCTTGCGCGAGTGCATTTGTCGTTTTGTTTGCTATTGCAAGCGCAAGGGCATGGATCGCTCAATAACATCGAGCCAGTTTGTCAGTGTTCTAACAAGCGGTGCGCCGTCTGGATTGCCTCGGTACCGGGGCCGAGATAGGCTTGCGCCAGCAGGCTCAACAGCTCGTCCGACCCCGCCCCACAGACGATCCGGTCGGGATCGAGGCCGTAGAGGGCGCCGATCGCACGCCTCAGCGGCCCAGCCGATCCGTCCGGGTAGCGCGCCAGACCATTGGCATCGGCCCGGAACGCTTCGATCGCCTTGGGGCTCGCCCCGAGCGCGCTCTCGTTGGAGGAGAGCTTCACCGGCTTGACGCCGCCCGGCACGGCACTGCCGCCGGGAACGTACTGGCTGATCTCCAGGATGCCTGGCTGTGGCACGGGCCCGGTCATGGGATTCTCCTCGGCTGCGCGGGGTCAGACCCCTTTGCTCGTCACTGAATTCTGTTGCCGTGTGCCATGACAAAGGGGTCTGACCCCATGGACCCACAGCGGCCATCGGCATCGGGCCGCCCGCGCGACGCTGATAGGCGGTCGGGACCGAAAATGCAAAGAAGAGATTGACTTTCGGGCCCGTCGGCCCATCTAGACCGGCTGTCCAACGCGACGGTCGGCTGCTTGCCCCGCGCCAGAGCGGACAATGGAAGGGCAATGACCGAAACGGTGCTCGAATCCGCAAAGAAGGCCGAGGAAAAGCGCCTCCAGGTCGACGACCCGGACAGCCTCGTCATGCGCTTTGCCGCGTCCGACCCGCTGCAACTCGAGGGCGGCGGCGTGCTCGCGCCGTTCCAACTCGCCTACCAGACCTATGGCGAGCTGAACGCGCGGAAATCCAACGCGATCCTCATCTGCCATGCATTGACCGGCGACCAGCATGTCGCGAACGTCCATCCCGTGACCGAGAAGCCCGGCTGGTGGGAGCTGATGATCGGACCGGGTCGGCCGGTCGACACCAACCGATTCTTCGTCATCTGCTCCAACATCATCGGCGGCTGCATGGGCTCGACCGGTCCGGGCTCGACCAATCCTGCGACCGCGCTGCCCTACGGCACCGATTTTCCCGTCATTACGATCGCCGACATGGTGGTGGCCCAGGCGAGGCTGATCGACCGTCTCGGCATCGAGGACCTGTTCTCGGTGATCGGCGGCTCGATGGGCGGCATGCAGGTGCTCGATTGGGCGGCGCGCTATCCCTCGCGCGTCTTCACCGCCGTCCCGATCGCGACCGCTTCCCGCCATACCCCACAGAACATCGCCTTCCACGAGGTCGGCCGCCAAGCCGTGATGGCCGATCCCGATTGGGCGGAGGGCCATTACCTGCGCGTTGGCAAGGTGCCGCGCAAGGGCCTCGCAGTCGCCCGGATGGCCGCCCATATCACCTATCTGTCCGAGCAGGCGCTGCACGACAAGTTCGGGCGCAAGCTGCAGGCGCGCGAGGAGAAGACCTTCTCCTTCGACGCCGATTTCCAGGTCGAGAGCTACCTGCGCCACCAGGGCAAGGGCTTCGTCGAGCGGTTCGACGCCAACAGCTATCTCTACATCACCCGCGCCATGGACTATTTCGACCTCGCGGCGGCCCATGGCGGCAAGCTCGCCAACGCCTTCCGCGAGACGCCAACCCATTTCTGCGTCGTCTCCTTCACCAGCGACTGGCTCTATCCGACCCGGGAGAACCGGGCGATCGTGCAGGCGTTGAACTCGGTCGCCGCCAATGTGAGCTTCGTCGAGGTCGAGAGCGACAAGGGGCACGATGCCTTCCTGTTGGACGAGCCGGTGCTGTTCCGTACGGTGTCGGGCTTCCTGAACGCGGCCGCACGCCGGCGCGGCCTGCCGTCGGCCGACCAGAGCGGGGAGAGGAGCTGATGCTCGCAACTCACGCGACGGCCGACACCCGCAGGAAGCCACGCATCGACCACCTGCTGATCGCCGAGATGGTGACGCCGGGTGCCCGCGTGCTCGATGTCGGCTGCGGCGACGGCGAACTGCTCGAGTTGCTGGGCGAACGCCGGCAGGTGATCGGGCGCGGCGTCGAGATCAGCCGCGATGGCGTCAACGCCTGCGTCGCGCGGGGCTTGTCGGTGATCCAGGGCGATGCCGACTTCGATCTCGACAATTATCCCGACGATGCCTTCGACACCGCGATCCTCTCGCTGACGATCCAGGCCTGCGAGCAGCCGCGCCACGTGCTCGAGCAGCTCATGCGGATCGGGCGGCGCGCGATCGTGTCGTTCCCGAATTTCGGCCACTGGCGGATCCGCCTGCAGTTTGTTCTCTCCGGCCGCATGCCCGTGACCGACCGGCTCCCCGACAGCTGGTACAACACGCCCAACATCCATCTCTGCACGATCCGCGATTTCGGCATGCTGTGCGAGGAGATCAACGCCAAGGTCGAGCGCTCGGTCACGCTGGACGCGCGCGGCGACCGGTTCGGCTGGGGGCCGACGGGCCTGCAGAACCTGTTCGGCACGCAGGCGATTTTTCTTCTGTCACGGCGTTGAAGGAGATCACCATGCTGGACAAGATCGATCTCGCGGGCAAGCTTGCGACCTTCTCTGAGCACTGGTCGCCGCGCACGGTTGCCGAGTACAACGGCCACGACGTCATGGTTGTGAAGGTCGAGGGCGAGCTCGTCTGGCACAAGCACGACGAGACCGATGATTTCTTCCTCGTCCTCAAGGGTGTGCTCGACATCGAGCTGCGCGACCGCACGGTCACGCTGCATCCCGGCGAGATGTTCATCGTGCCGAAAGGCGTCGAGCACCGGCCCGTCGCCCGCGAGGAGGCCCATCTCCTCCTCATCGAGCCGACCGGCACGCCCAACACGGGCAACGCCCGCACGGCGGCAAAAAGGCAGCTCGCATGATTTCCAATGTGGCTTGCCGAGTTATGCAATTGTGGCTATAATACCTACTGTAGGAATAGATGGAGCCGCAAAGACAATGCGTGTGACGTCAGTGGAGCTGCATCAGAAACTGGGCCAGACGATCGACAAGGCACGGCTGGAGCCGGTCGTCGTGACAAAGCATGATCGCGACCATGTCGTGATCATGTCGGCAGAGCATTTTGCTTTCCTGAAAGGTGCGGCCCGGCGTGCAAGGCTTACGGGCACGTTGACGGATGAGGAAAGGGCGCTGGCCGCGGCTGCAAGAGTGCCGTCGAAGCGTGAGCAGAAGCGTTACCTCGAGGAGCTGGCAGCCGCAGTTGAGGCGGAGGCTTCGGAACGTCTGCGGCCATGAGTCTACCGAAGCCATTGCCGGGCCTCGTGGTCCGCTACAACTATCTCTGGACCGGTGACGCCAGGAGTAGAAGAGAGGACGGCGACAAGGAGCGCCCTGCAGCCATCGTCATGGCAGTCGACCGGCCGGGTACGAACAGTCCTCAGGTCTACGTGCTCCCCATCACGCATTCCGCGCCGGCGGCAGGCGCCGAGGCCATGGCGATCCCAGCCTCGGTTTGTCGTGCGGCAGGGCTCGATGCCGCGCGATCCTGGGTTGTCCTTTCCGAGTTCAATGAGTTTTCCTGGCCCGGATTCGATTTGGGGCACGTTCCGGGACGAACCCCTCGGACCGTGGCGTACGGCTTCATGACGCCGGGTTTCTTGACGGCGATCCGCCGACGGTGGCTGGCGCTCGATGCGGCTGGCGGATCCGAAGGTGTCAATCGCGATGAGTATTCCTGACGACGGCGGTTTGACGCCGCGCCTCAGTGCCGCGTGCTGACCGTCACCGATTGCGGCAACTCACCGGTGAACGCGCCGATGCCGGGCTCGCCGGGGCTGGCAAGACCTGCCGGCATGGCGAGCGGGCGCGAGAAGGGCAGGCCCTCGCAGACTTCCCACATCGCCTTGAACGAAAGCGCGGCGCGGCGCGCTGACTGCTCATGGCAGGTGTCGTAGAGCTCGTAGGCGTCCCGGCTTTCCGGGATCCGGCGCATGCAGTCGCCCGACCAGCTCATCAGCGGACCGAGCACCATCTGCTCGTGAGCGTCGAGCAGCGAAGGGTTGCGGGCCCAGCGCAGGCAGACGATCGCGCGGCGATGGCTCTGCGGCTGCGCCAGGTCGATCCAGGAGGACAACGGCTCCGCAGGCTCGAGCTTGGTGAAAATCACGCCGAGCGTCACGTCGAGGCTGCGCAACTCGCTCGACAGAGCGATCAGCGCCTGGGCTGCCGGCGAGTTGGGCGAGCGGGCGAGCAGGGTCACCATGCGATCGGCCGGCGCGGGCGCCGCAATCACGCTCAGCCGGTCCAGGTAGCAGCCGATGAAGCGCTCCAGGTTTTCCAGCTTCTCTTCATGGCGGACCAACTTAGCCACGCGCGCGCTCTCGAACAATTCCATCTTGCTACCTTGGGTCTTCGCTGGGGGCCGGGAAGGCTCACCGGATATCGTGTTGGTGCAAGACGATTAGGCCGTCTTCTCGGTTAAGGAACGATTGCCTCCGGCGAGGCAGGGATGGAAATTTCTCATCCACCCCTCCCCCGGTCAGCGCTGACCGTCCTTGGCACGGCCACGCGCCCACCACTTGGTGATGCTGTCGTGATCGATGTCGGCCTTGTCCCAGTCCGGATTGTCGTTCTCGTCGGCTTCGAGCGTGTGGTCGGCAATCAGCATCGGCTGGGAAGCTCGCTCATCGGTCACTGCCGTCATCCCGGTGCCCTCGAGGTCCTCCCAGGCGAGATCGTCGACCGGGGCGGGCTCAGCCCGCGGATCGCTCCAGGGCTCGCCTTCGGCTGCCGCAAGCTCGCCGGTGGCGACCGCATTCTCCTTCAGATCCGAGACATCGCGCTCGGAGCCGAGGTCATTTTGTGGGGCGCCCAGCAGGATCGCGTGCTCGGACTCCGGCTCATCGTCCTGTGTGCGGGCGCTGGCGATGAATTGCTCGAGCTCGTCGGGTGTCGAGACGGCTGGCTCCGGCGCTGACTGTTCGACCCGGTAGTGCTCCTCGTCGTCGAGCCGGTCCGCCAGCTCGTCCCGATGCTCGGGGACCGCCGCGAGCGAGGGCAGCGCCGGCAGATCGGGCTCGACCCGCTGCCGTGCGGCCTGGCCCAGGCGGATCCGCCCGGCCGGCTCATGGGTGCCTCCCCGCATGCCGGAGAAGGCCCAATCGAGCATCGACCCGGATTTGGCAGCCGGAGCCGCGGCGATTGGCTCGACGTCCCCGGCAAATGCGGTGACCGAGGGCGCCGACCGAACGGGATGGATGGGCGTGATCGACGCTGGCTCGCGGGCGGGCGGCGCAACCGTCGGCTCGCGACGTTGGCCGAGCGGGGCGGGGCGCAAGGGCGCTGCCTCGGCAACGCGGAAATAGGTCCGCGCCGGGCGCTCGGCTCCCGCGCCGCCGCCAGCACTCGCTCCGCCTTCGACCACACGGATCTCGGCCTGGCGTTGGCGCACCGGCTCGGACTCCTCGCGGCGGCTGCGATCGAGCTGCTCGATGGTAGCCGCCTGACGCTCGATCATCGCCTTCTGCTCGCGCATCAGCATCGAGAGCTCGCCGACCAGCTGGGTCACGTCATAGGCGGGATGGGTCGCTGCAGTTGCCGCCGCGGGCGCAGCCGCGGCATTGATGGCACTGATCGCCGCGCTGCCGGCAGGGGCGGTGTTGCCATTGGCCGCGCCCAGCACAGGCTCCTCGCGGCCACCCTCGTTCGCCCGGCCGAACGGCCAGACCCGGCGTTTCGACTTGGCGGCGAGCCTGATCGAATCGGCTTCGGCCCTGAGCCGTTGGGATTCGGTCTTGGCACGCTCGGTTGCGGCCTCGGCCTCGGCGATCTGGCGGGCGGCATCGCTGCGCACCAGATCCTTCTGGGCTTCGGCCTCGGCTTCGAGGCGCGCCTCCTGCAGCCGGGCCTGGTCGGCTTCGGCGCGCTTGGCCGCGCCCATCACCGCGCCGAGGATCATCTCGGGCCAGGCGCCGTTATTGAACTTGTAGATGCGGAAGCCTTCGACCTCGGCATACTTGCTGCGCTGTTGGGCGAGCTTCTTCTGGACATAGCCGGTCGTGAACATCGAGACCGGCACCGGGCGGAAAATGCGCTCGCGCTCGAAGCTCGTGAACAGGTTCGACAGCAGATAGGCTTCGAGCTCGGCGCTTTCGCCCTCGGGCCGGCCCATCGAGCCCCCATTCAAGGGAACCGCCGCGTAGTAGACGCCGCGCCAATTGAACACGACATGGCGCAACACCTCGAAGGTTCGCCTGATCGTCTCGTCCTCGTGGATGCCGTGGAACTTCGAGAGGATCTCGATGACGGGCCATTCCTGGGCCTCGCGCATCTTGGGCACCAGCGCCTGGAACCGGTTCATTGGCCGGCTGAATGAGACCAGCAGCAGGCAGATGTCGACGAACACCGCGATCATCAGCGGGATCCAGTCGCGTTTGCCCAGGCCCACCGTCACATCGCCCATATGCGCAGTGTTCGCATTGCTGAGCGACTGGATCGCCCGTTGCTGATCGGCACGGATCTCGTCGGCCGAGGGCGGCAGCTTGAACTGGAGAGCGCCGGTCAGCGTCGCGGTCAGGCGGCGGAACGCCTCGATCGTTGCCTCCGCGCCTTCGACCGCGGCAATCGCGGGGTTCTCGAGCTCGGGCAGCTGATCGATCGCCTTGACGACGCCGCGCAGTGCGGTCTGGAGCTGGGGATCGGGGCAGGTGAAATTCGCCCCCTGCTCATCGGAGAAGGACGACTTCTCGGCACGATCGGCGAAGTCGGCGCGGAACTGGCGGAGCTGGGGATCGGTGCGGAAGGCATTGAAGCCGGTGACGGCGCGGTCGAGCTTGCGGCCGAGCTTGCGCAGGAAGTCGTTGCGGGTGCCGTCGCCGGCGATCGTCGACTTGTCCTGCATCACGACCTTGGCGAGGTCGGCGTCGAGCCCGGAGACCTCGCCCTTGACGGCCCCGATGCGCTCCTTGACGAACTGGCCGGCAAACGAGAAACGGGTGGCGTCAGCTTCGCGCAGGCGGCGGCGCGGACCGTCGCCCGGTTTGCTGTTGGGGCAGGAATTGCCCTTGGCGACCTCATCGGCCGCCTTCTGGGTGGAAATCACGGTCAACGCATCGAGCGTTGTCAGCAGCTGGGCCAGACGCGTCTCGGCGCCATGCAGCGAGGATTGCACCTGGGTGACGGCGCTTTCGGCGGAGCGCGAGGCTTCCGAGCGCGATTCGAGGAACTTCCAATAGAAGCCGAAGCCGAAGCCGACCGAGATCAGCGACAGGAACAGATAGCCGCCGATGAACAGCAGCTTCACCGCGGAGCTGATCGGTGAAAAAATCTGATCGAGCAGCCAGATGATCATCAGCATCAGCATGGCGACCGACATGGCGAGCGCGATCTTCAGCGCGAGGTCGACCTGGCCCATGTTGGCCTGCACGAGCTCGAGCATCCCCATGTAGGTGGAGATCCAGGACAGGATGCCCAGGCCCGCCACCAGCAGCATTCGCTTCCAATCGGAGCGGCGCGGAGTTGGGATGTCGCTGGTTGCGGCGACTGCCCGTGCCGGGCGGGTGCGCGCTGTGCTCGCGGTCCGCGAGTCCTTCAGATCTTTCATGGCTTACGCCGGGTGCTCCCTCATACGAACGACGCGGAAAGCAGGTCCGCGAGCCGCTGTACCGACAGCGGCTCGACGTTGCCCCAAGAGCCCATGCGGGCCCTCACCCGATCGCTACGCCACATCTGCTGCTCGAATTTCCGCTTCACCTCCCCTCGTGATCCGGGGTCAGTTCTTGCGGTCCAATTGGGCCAATCTATGACCGGTTGCCGCAGCGGCGGGGAAAGGCGAAATTGTGGCGGACAAGACTTCCGCTCGACTGGACGAGGACCCAGGCGGCTACTGCACGCTCTTGGATTTTGTCGACTTCTTCGTCGCCTGGGCCGCGGCGACCACCGGCTCGATCTTGGCCTCGGAAGCGAGCTCCTTCAGCAACTCCTCGACCAGGGGTGTTGCCACCTGGGCGGCATGGAGCTTGCGCGCCCAGGGCTCGCGCGTGTTGCCGGTCCCGATCACCACGACATAGGAATAGGCGGCCCCGCTCGCGAACTGGATGCCGCCAGCCGCCCAGGCATCAACCGTCGCATCCTGGTCGAGGGTCACCATGGTGCCGGTCTTGCCGAAGTGGAGGCGCACGCCCGGCTTTCGGTCCGCGCACCAGTCCGAGATGCTCTTCATGGTGCCGATGCGCTCCTTGCCGACGACAGTGCACAACGGCGCCGACAGGAAGGTGCGCAATAGCTCGTGGCTCGACACCTTGATGATCTCGTTGGGCACGATCGCCGATTCGATCCCCGCCGCATCGGCGCCGGCCGGCAGCTCGATCGCGCGGTCATAGTGCTTGATCAGGGTCGGCAGCGGCACCGGGGTCCGGCCTTGGCCCGTCAGTGCTGCCAGCACGACGGCCGCCATCTGGTGGACCCGACGCGGGCTGGCCGTGACCAAACCCCGGACCACGGCCGTCGACGGCGGCGTGCCCTCGCCCGAAGCGTCGCGCGGCGGCATGGTGAGGCCGAGCTTCCCGATCAGCCGCGCGATGCGTGCCTGGCCGAGTTGGGCGGCGCGCCATTCGATCGGCGTGCTGAGCGAGCAAGCGAACGCGATCCGTGCCTTGCGTCCCTGGCGCAGCGTGCCATCGCCCTTGCGGCAACTGTCGAGGCCCTTGGCGGGAGCGTTTGTGTCCACATAGAGCGTCTCGGGCGTGTCGCGCCCTTCATTGGCGATGGCGATCACAGCGACGATTTTGCCGATGGAAGCGATCGCGCGGGTCTCGCGCTCGGGCTCGTACTGGCCGGTTTCGCGGTCACGTGCGACGGGCGAGCCGAAGTAGTCCGCAGCGTCGCCCGCCTCGAAGTAGCGCACGATCTCGCCTTTGCGATTGGCGGCAACCACGACGATGCTCGGCAACTTCTTGTCCGGCGCATCCTTCAGCTCAGCCCGGTCGAGCGTGAATGCCGGATCGATCTGGGCGGCATACTGCTTCTGGATAGCCGCCAGCCGCTCCTGGATTTTCGAGCGGAACCGCCGGTTCTCGACCACATCGAGCGTCAGCGTCACGCCACGCACATAGTCACGCCAGGCGAAGCCGAACTCGTGCTTCATCTCCTCGCGCGCACCGTAGCGCACATCGGGAATGAGCATGTTGGCGCGATATGCGGGGTTTGCTTCCGCCGTCTTTGCCCGCACGGGGTCGATCTCCTCGAGCGCCTTCTGCAGCGTCGGGCGCACTTGGGGATCGGGCGGGCCGCCCGCAATCTGAGTCAGCTCGAACCAGACGGCCTTCTGCTCGGCTTCGCCCGCGATCAGCGCGCTCGCGCATTTGCGGGCCCGCACGTCGACGATGTAGCGCCAGCGATCGAGCCGCACGGCATTCAGCTTCTCGCTGCCTTCGAGCAGGATGATCGGCCTGTTGACGGCGGAGGCGAGCACGAACTGCTCGGCGAGCGTCAGGTCCTTGGCGGCCTTGCCGAACACGATCCGGCTCGCGACCTCGACGCCGTGCAGGGACTGGCCGCCGGTCCGCTGGGCGAGCCAGAGGTGGTTCGCTGTCCATTCCTTCAGCAGCTTGGGAGACCCGCCCTTCGTCAGCGTCCAGTAGATGACCGGGGCATCCCACCACTCGCCGAACTTGCGGCCCAGCTTCTGGAAGGCGCTCTCGGTGGAGCGGGGCGGCGTCTTGTAGATCACGCGCGACAATTGCATCGGCAGCGTCGAGCCGCCGACACCGATCCGAAGGCCGCCGGCCGCGATCGAGTGCTCGATCGAGGAGAGGGGAATTTTCAGCACCCCGATCAGGTCGATGCCGAACGGGTTGATCCAGGTCCCGATGTTGCGGTCCTCGTGGTAGACGAGGCAGCGCCAATAGCCATCGGGCACGGTCTGCACGGGAATGGATTTGTGATCGGGATGGGCCGCATAGCCCGAGTCGAGCTCGATCACGCTATCCGTGGTGTTGAAGTCACGCTGGCTGTCGAGACTCGCATCGAACGTGCCGACGAACTCGCCCGCTTTGTCGTAGATCGCGGTCGCCAGCCAGCGCTCGCTGTCGTAGCGCAGCTTGGGCGCCATCCAGACCTGTCCGGCAATGCCGCGAATGGGCGCGAAAACGTAGACGAGCAGCACGGCGAAGATCACATAGGCGACCGCCGCCGCCAGCACGTAGCGCAACTTGCCCAGGCGCGGGTTGAACAGCAGCACGTTGAGGGCGAAGCGGCTGATCTGGACCGGCAACGCCAGCGCCAACTCCACGGCGTATGACAGCAATCGGAACAGCAACAACATCGGCCACAGCGCCTCTGGAATGGGGGCACCGGACCGCACAGGCTCCCCGCAGACCCCTTGAACGGATGTGCTCCTAGGCTGGCTTGTGGCCTTTTTTGCGGCTGCCTGGCGCACAGCCATGCGTTGGCGGCCAACGTCAGATTCCGAATTCCGAGTAGGGGATGAAGTCAACGAGGTCGCCGGGCCGGATCGCGGTCACATCCTCGGCGACCTCGATCAATCCGTCCGACGCCCGCAGCGACGTGATGAGCCCCGAGCCATCGCGGGGATATTTGAGCGCGACCGGCCCAGCTGGCTCGATCCGCAACCTGGCGCGCCAGAACTCACGCCGGCCCGGCTTCTTGTTGCCGTGCGCGAAGCCCGCCCGCACGCGAAAGCGCACCGGCTCGCTCGGGCTCTCCCCGCCAAGCCGCCGGATCAGCGGGCGCGCATAGAGCAGGAAGCAGACGAACACGGCGACCGGATTGCCGGGCAGCCCCAGATAGAGGCAGCGGCCGATCTGGCCAAAGAACATCGGCCGGCCGGGCTTCACCGCGATCTGCCAGAGGTGGCGATGGCCGATTTCCGCGAGCGCGGCCGCGATATGGTCCTCCTCGCCCTGGCTCGCACCGCCCGAGCTGATGATGAGGTCGCTCGCAGCGGCCGCCTCGGACAGTGCATTGCGCACCAGTACGCGATCGTCGCGCAGGATGCCGATGGGGCTGGGCCGGGCACCCGTCGTGCGCACCAGCGCTTCGAGCATGGGCGCATTGGCGTCGTGAACCTGACCCGGCGCCAGCTCCTGCCCGGCAGGCACGACCTCGTCACCCGAGGAGACGAGCGCAACTCTGATCGGCATCCGGCATGCAAGCTCGGTGATCCCTGCCGAGGCAAGACCGGCGATCTCCTGCGGCCGCAGGCGCTGCCCGGCGCTGACGATCGGATCGCCCGCCGCCAGATCCTCGCCCGCCTTCCGCCGATTGGCGCCGGTCCCGAGCCCCGCTGGCAGCCACGCGAACGCCGCAGCCCCAGCGTGCTCGATGCGGACATCTTCCTGCATCGCGACACTGTCCAGGCCGTCGGGTATGACCGCACCGGTGAAGATGCGAACAGCCGAGCCCGGCGACAGAGCTCCAGTGAATGGCGAGCCGGCGGCAGCTCGGCCAGTGACCGGTAGCCGGTTGGCGGCAGCCGGGTCGTAGTCGCGGCTCGCAAATGCGTACCCATCGACAGCCGCGTTGGCATGACCCGGCACCGGCCTTCGCGCCACAACCGTCTTGGCCGCGATCCGCCCGAGCGCCTCGAGGAGTGCCACCTGCTCGATCGCCCCGACCGGCGCCACCCGCGCACCAATCAGCTCGAGCGCCTCGCGGTGAGTGAGGCGCTCCTGGTCGGTGAAGAAACAATCGTCCACAGGCCGATCCGGCATCCTTGGCTCCGCTGTCACCAAGGCGGAATGCGCCCCGTGTCATGCAAGGAGTAGGAGAGCAGCTTTCGGCGGCGGCGGGAAGTCCCTGGTGCCGGTGGATGACGCCGGACGCCCATGAGCCGCCGCAGCCGGGAAGGCGGGCCATCACTCGCGTGTCGTTACTGTCAGTTGTGCCGCGGTCGTGCGACCCGCCGGTGCCGGCCGGACCACGATCCCGACATCCTGCCCGAGCGCGACCAGGAACCGCATCAGCCGCTCGACCGAAAACTGCCGGAAATGCCCGCGGAACAGCCGTGACACGTCAGGCTGAGCAATCCCCAGCCGCTCGGCGGCTTCGGTCTGCGTCAGACCTTCGTCTCGCACCTGTGACGCGAGCCGACGCACGAGCACGGCCTTCAGCGCATGCTCCTCGGGGTGCTTGATCCCGAGGTCCTGATAGACGTTGCCACTGCTCTTCGTGATCCTCGTTGTCATCATCCGGATTCCTTGGCCCGCTCCATCGCCTCCCACATTCGCCGCCGCACCAGGTCGATCTCGCGCTTCGGCGTGGCGATACCGCGCTTCGATTTCTTCTGGAACACGTGCAGCACATAGACGCTGTCGGCGATCGCGATCGTGTAGACCGCCGGTCACGTGCCGCCACTGGAATCCGCGACGATCTCCAACACGCTCGCGCCGCCAAAGCCTTTCAGTGGCTTGGCATTTTGTGGCTTCTTGCCCCGCTGCACCAGCTCGAGCGCATAGCCGACATCATCCATCTCCTCATCTGGGCAATCACGCAGGTCGTCGAGCGAGGCGCCCATCCAGTAGATCGTTTTCAGAGAATTTCGATCTGGCATGCTCTCGACAGTCAGAACTATAGCTGCATCACTATAAATGCAAGAGTGCGCCTCGACCGCTGGCTCGGCTGCACCCGTGCGCCAATCAGCTCGAGCGCCTCGCGGTGAGTGAGGCGATCCTCATCGGTGAAGAAACAGGCGTCGACGGGCCGATTGGACATCCTTGGCTCCCCTGGCACGCTAGTGTTCCGTCCCATTCATTCGATTCCGGCGCAGCTGGATCAATGAATGGAAAGAGAGACCACAAACAATGAGTTGGCGAGTGGGCTGGCCATTCATTTGCGGTACCAAATGAATGAGTCGGAACACTAGCGGCATGTGCCCCGTGCCATGCAAGGAGTAGGAGAGCAGCTTTCGGCGGCTGCGGGAAGTCTCCGTCGATCATCTGCCGATTTGCACCGGCTTCAGCCAAGCGGCTCGAACGCCTCGATGCCGGTGAGCGATCGAACCGCGCGCAGCGATCTTCCGCCAGCTGATTAGAACGCATACATCAGGATGAAAACACCGATGCCGATGGCTGGACCTGCCAGTGCTGCCAAAATGGCAAGCGCAAACGACTGCGTCATACCAGCTACCCCGCGCAACAGCGCTCAAGCAACCACCCTCTGGAGCCAGTATATACACTAATGCGCCGGCATTTGCACTCCACTTTGGTGGCCCTGGAGAAGTTTTTTTTCACGTGTATGAACAGGCAAGTTACAATCCTGAGCACTTTCCGGATTTTGTTGACCATCGCCCGCTGGCACCCCCCGTGCGGGCCGCGGCACGGCCTGTGGCGCTGCATTGACTTTTTCCGCGATCTCCGCTTGCTGGCCACAGATTGACCAAGAGGCTCGTCCAAGGATCCGGGCGATGCTGAGCTTGGCCGGTTCATGGCCAGGCTCGCGGGCAGCGGTTGTGCGTGGGGTTCGCATGGGACAGTCGATTGCAGTGATGAATACCAAGGGCGGCGTCGGCAAATCGACGACTGTCATGGCGCTCGCCGAGACGCTTGCCATCTTCCACGGCAAGACGGTTCTCGTCATCGATTCGGATTCGCAGGCGAGCATCAGCACGATGCTGATGCCGGTCAGCCGCTGGGAGACGATCGAGCGCCAGCAGCGCACGCTCGTCGATTATCTCTCTGCCGTCGTGCTCGCCAAGACGCCCAAGGATTGGAAGCAGTATGTGGCAAGCGGCGTCTCCGATGTGGACGACGTGCAGTCGATCTACCTGATGCCGAGCCATATGGAGCTGTCGCTGTTCGAGCGCGAGGTTTCCGCCGAGAAGCGGGAAGCGGAGCTGCGCGCCGCCATTCGCATGCTGCTCGACGAGGCCAAACGCTATTTCGATGTGGTGCTGGTCGATTGCCCGCCCGGGCTCTCTCCGTCGTGACCGAATGCTGGGTGCGCGAAGCGGACCACTTCCTGCCCCCGACCAAGCCCGACTACCTGTCGGCGCGTGGCCTGACCATCCTGCGCAGCTTCCGCGAGCGCTTCGCCGAGCAGGGCTTTGCCAATCTGCTCGGGGTTCTGATCACCATGAAGGACCCGCTCGCCGCGCTGGATGAGGAATGGCACCGGCGGCTGGCGGCCGAGCCCCTCAACCGCGTGTTCCAGACCGCCATTCCGCGCCGCGCCTATCTCCAGCGTGCGGCCGATTTCGATGCCCAGAAGCGCTCCTATGGCGCCAAATACCCGGGCGATGCCGGCCAGAGCCTGCGCCTCGTCACCGAGGAGCTGTTGGCGCGCCTCCACGGCGCCGCCTGGGTGAGGCCGGAGCCCAAGCCCGAGCCGCCGCGTCAGGCGGCGCCGGTACGCCGAGCCGAAGCGCCAGCGCCGTCCGCCGCAAGCCTGGCCGACGATGAGCCGATCGGCGACGATGACGTGCCGATGGAGCTCGGGCAGTTGATCGCCGAGCCGGCCGTCTTCGTGCCTGTCGTGCCCCTCGTCATCGATCAGCCCATCGCCAGCGCCCCCGAGCCCGAGCGGCACAGCCCACTGGATAGCGAGGACGATGAGCCGATAGCGCTTGGCAGCGACACCCTCGCATTGCCCCCGCAACCTGTCCTCGACGATGCCGAGCCGCTGACGTTGCCGGAAACGCGCGAGCGCCGCGTCGCGATTGCCTCACCCGAGCGCGCGCCATTGCCGGCAAGACCGCTGCCGCGCCCTGGCAACGGCGCCATGACCGCGAGGATTGCGCCACCGCTTCCTGCCGACCTGCCGATCCGGCGCGTGACAGCCGGAGCACCGCTGCCGCCGGGCGCCCGCATTCGCCGGCTGGTCCGCCCCAAGCCGGCGACCGGCGCGGAGCGCCCGGAGCCTCCGACGCTGGATGATTCGATGCATTTCCATGGCGCCGGCGACCAGGACGAGCCAATCGATCTGCCCGCGGTCAAAGCGGCTCCACCGCGCCAGGAGGGGTAATCGTTCCGTCGTCGGATCGAGCCCTTCGCGAGACCCGACACCTCATCCGCGACGGCAAGCCGTCGGGTGTCGTGCCTCGAGCCGACCGACATCGGCCGTCAAGCGCTGCCTGCTCGCCTGGACGCCTCGGCGATCGTGATCTTGTCGCTGGCACGGGGAAACTCGGGCGTGATCAGGCCGGCCGAAATGACGAGCTTGGCCGCCTCCTCGATCTTCATGTCGAGCTCGATCACCTCGTTCTTGGGCACGTAAATGAGATAGCCGGTCGTCGGATTGGGCGTGCAGGGCAGGAACGCGCACACGGTCGGCTCCCCGCCATTGAGGCGCACATCGATCTCGCCCCGACTTGCGCCGGCGATAAAGACGATCGACCACATTCCCTTGCGCGGGAACTCGACCAAGCCGACTTTCTGGAATGAGTTGCCGCTCTCGGAAAGCACGGTCTCGAAGATCTGTTTCAGGCCGCTGTAGACGTTGCGCACGACCGGCATCCGCGACAGCATCGATTCGCCGTAGCTGATGATGGTGCGGCCGAGCAGGTTCGCCGTCAGCGCGCCGATGATGGTGAGACCCGCGATCGCGAACAGCAAGCCGAAGCCAGGGATCGACTGGCTCAGCCCCCCGGGGATCTGATAGTCGGCCGGCAGCACGCGACTGAGCCAAGCCTCGAAGTCGGGCATCAGCGGCTTGACCCAGGCATCAACCGCATTGATGAACCACCAGACGATGTTGACGGTGATGGCAAGGGGGCCGACGATGATGAGGCCGGTCAGAAAGTAGTTCCTGAGCCGTGAGCCGATCTTGCGTTTGGGCGGCGAGCCACTGGCCTGCGTCAGCCGGGCGAGCGGCTGCTCGCTCGTTGCACCAGTTTCAGCTCCGCCATCACGTCGGTTCATGGTGCCAAACAATCCTCCGCGCCGCCCGCTTGGGATCGCGATGCGGCTCCAGCCTATAGCACGGAGCACCCCCGCTCGCACATGTGGCCAACCCCGCGGCAACGCGAGGGGTTTCGGCGGCGTAGGGACCCGGTCGACCCGACCGGCTCAACGCACCATCAGGAAGCAGTCGAAACCCGAGCGCTTCAGGCCATTGCAGGCATTCAGCGACGTGCGCTCATCGGCAAAGGGACCAAGCGTCACCTGATAGAACGTGCCCATGCTGCCCAGCACTTGCGGCACGATCTCGGGCGAGACGGCATGGGTGGCGAGCAGCGGACCTTGCTTCTGCTGCAGCGCCGCAACGATCGCCTTGGCCTCGTCGGGTGAACGCACAGAAGCGACCTGCAGCATGTGGGCCTCGGTTGCGGCCGGGTTGGCGCTGGCCGACCAGGGCAGAGCCTCGGCCGAACCGGTGGTGGTTGCCGGGCCCGAGGGTACGGCAATGCTTGCTGTCTCGGTCTTGTCGCTGGCGCCGCCCGCGCTCGATCCGCCGAAGATGCTCTGGAAGAACCCACCGATCCCCGAGCTCGACTCGGCAACCGGCGCGGCAGCGGGCGCCGTGGCAGGCGCGGGGGCCACATCGGCGATGCTGGTCTGCCAAGCAGCCAGCTCCTCGGCCGGCGCGTTGGCAGCCGGAATCTGGGCACTCACAGGAGCGGCGGCGACCATTGGTGGCTGCGCCGAGATTTGGGGCGTAATCGCGGCTGCGGAGCTGGTGCCCGTCGACGGGGACGTGCCGTCGTCACGTGTGCGGGCACCGCTGCGAACGGAGCCGGCGGTATCGTCATCGCGCCGCGAGCTGCTCGACGTAGCTGTTGTCGCATCCGCCGGATTGTCACTGGAGCCGCTGGAGAACAGGTTCGAGAAGAACCCGCCAACGCCACCATTGGATTGGGCCGTTGAGCTGCTGGCCGTCGATGTACCTGCCGCCGGCACCGCCGCAAGCGCGGGGGCAACGGCCTCACTGGTGGAGGCATCGGCCTGCCAGCTCGATACGGCCGTCTTGCTTGCTTTGGCCTGCGGCTGGGCAGCCAGCGAGCCAGTTTCGGCTGGAGCGGTGGCGTCCGCCGCACTGGCGGGTTGCTGCCCCGCCCCACCGGACAGGCGCGCGGCCTCCGCCAGATCCGCCTGGGCACGCGCGGCAATGCCCATCTGCTCGTAGGCGGCCGCCCGCGTTGTCAGCGCGGCCTGACGCTCGCCGTCAGTCAAGCCACCCTTCAGCCAAAGGGCGTTGGTCAGGTCGGCAATGGTCTGGGCAGGTTTGCCGGCCTTGGAGTAGGCGACCCCGCGATAGTAGTAGGCCTTGGCGAGGTCGGGGCCAGCCGTCGATTTGGTGGCGAGTGCCTCAGTGAAAGCCTTGATCGCGGCATCGAATTTGCCAGCCTTCATCGCTTTCAGACCGGGATCGAGCGGCCCGCCAGCAGCGAAAGCCCCACCTGCAATCGAGCAGGCAAGGAGAACAATCGCCAGCGTATGGCGCCGTTTCTTCGGCATGGCGTCAGCCCCCGTTTCGTACCCGATCACACTTCGATCGGGAGGCTACGTCAGTCACCTGATTCGGGCAAATATTGGGGCCTTCTGTCAAGCGCAATCTGTGGGCAACTGCGCGAGCGGGCTCATAGTCCGTTCACCGGCACTTTGAGGAAGCGTCTGCCGCTGCGGTCGGGCTCGGGCAGGTGACCCGCGCGGATGTTGACCTGGATCGATGGGATGATGAGTTTGGGCATGCCGAGCGTCTTGTCGCGGGCCGTGCGCATGGCCACGAACTCGTCCTCGCCGATGCCGTCGCGGGCGTGGGTGTTGTGTGCCCGTTCCTCCGCGACGCTCGTCTCCCATCGGATCTCACGGCCGTTGGGACCATAGTCGTGGCAGATGAAGAGCCGCATCCGGGGCGGCAGCGACAAGACGCGGCGGATCGAGCGGTAGAGCACGCGCGCGTCGCCGCCGGGGAAATCGGCCCGCGCCGAGCCGCCATCCGGCATGAACAGCGTGTCGCCGACGAAGGCCGCATCGCCGATCACGTGTGTCATGCAGGCGGGCGTATGGCCCGGCGTGTGAATGGCGAACGCGGGCAGGTTGCCGATCCGGTAGGTGTCGCCATCCTTGAACAGCCGGTCGAACTGGCTGCCGTCGCGCTGGAACTCGGTGCCCTCGTTGAAGATCTTGCCGAACACGTCCTGCACGATGGCGATGTGCTCGCCGATGCCGATTTGGCCGCCGAGCTGCTGCTGGATATAGGGGGCAGCCGAGAGGTGGTCGGCGTGGGCATGGGTCTCGATCAGCCACTCGACCTCGAGCCCGTTTGACCGCACGTGCGCGATGAGCCTGTCGGCCGAGTGGAACGAGATCCGACCGGCCGCATAGTCGATGTCCATCACCGAATCGATGACGGCACACGCGGTCGAGGACGGATCCCTGACGATATAGCTGATGGTGTTGGTGTCGCGATCGAAGAACCCCTTGACCTCTGGCGCGACGGTCATGTCGGTCGGCAGGGCTTCCGTCGGGGCGTCCATGCTCATGGCAGGCTCCTTTCGGTGCGAAACCACGTCCATCGCATGCACCTCTATCATGGCGCAGCCTCCCGTGCAGGCGGCGCAGGCCGCCAACGGCCGCCGCATGCGCGGCCATTGGCGTGTTTTGGTTTGGCTCGCCTTACCGCGGGCTGGTGGGCCGCTGGCGTGCCTGGCTGTGGGCACTGGTCGGCCGGCTCGGCTTGGCCGAGAAGCGGGTCGGCACCGGACCGCTGCTGCGATCGCGCCCACCACCACCTCCTCCGCCGCGGCGAGCATCGCTGCCGGCTCCCCCACCACCGCCTGCGCGCTGAGGGACCCGGCTGCGCTGGCCTTGACCTGCACTGCCGCGACCGCCACCCGAGCGCTGGCTGCGGCCGGCTCCACCCTCCGAGCTGGAGGTCCGCGCCTCGGCCACCAGCTTCTGGTCGCCGCGCCGGTCGAGTGCTGGGATGGTCTGGCGCGTCAGCTTCTCGATGTCCTTCAGATAAGCCCGCTCCTCGCCGTCGCACAGCGAGATCGCAATGCCGTCGGCACCAGCGCGCGCAGTCCGGCCGATCCGATGCACATAGGCTTCGGGTATGTTCGGCAGCTCGAAATTGACGACGTGGCTGACCTCGTCGATGTCGATGCCACGGGCCGCGATGTCGGTCGCGACCAACACGCGGATGTTGCCAGCCTTGAACGCGCCGAGGGCTGCCTCGCGCTGGCCCTGGCTCTTGTTGCCGTGGATGGCGGCAACGGCGATGCCGGCGCCCTCCAGATGCCGCGCGACCCGGTCGGCGCCCCGCTTCGTGCGCGTGAAAATCAGCGCGCGGCGCATGGCCGCATCACTGAGCAGCTCGACCAGGAGGGCCTTCTTCTTCTGGCTCTCCACGTGAATGACCTGCTGGCGGACCTTGTCGGCGGTCTTGGCGACCGGGGTGACGGCAACCTTCAGGGGATCGTGCAGGATCTCGGCGGCGAGCGCTCCGAACGCATGCGCCATGGTCGCCGAGAAGAAGAGGTTCTGACGCTTCGCCGGCAGCTTGGCCAGCACGCGACGGATCGCAGGGATGAAACCCATGTCGAGCATCTGGTCGGCCTCGTCGAGCACTAGCGTCTCGACCGCTGAGAGAATGATGTTGCCCTCCTGCATATGATCGAGCAGCCGGCCGGGGGTCGCCACCAGCACATCGACGCCGCGCTGCATCGCGCGGATCTGGGGCCGGTGGCCGACGCCGCCGAACACGACGGTGACGCTGAGGCCCATATGCCGGCCGTAGGTGGCAAAGCTCTCGCTGATTTGGGTTGCGAGCTCGCGCGTCGGCGCGAGAATGAGAGTGCGCGCCGTATGGGGAGCCGCGCGGCGGCGGTTGGCGGCAAGCCGCTGCAGGATCGGCAGCGCGAAGGCGGCCGTCTTGCCGGTGCCGGTCTGGGCGATGCCGATCAGATCGCGGCCGGCGAGCACGCCAGGAATGGCCTGGACCTGGATCGGTGTCGGCACGGTGTAGCCCTCCTCGTCGAGGGCCTTCAGCAGGGCCGGATCGAGGCCGAGGGATGTGAAATTGGTCAAGTCGTGTTCTTTCATGATTGCTGCCGCAGCGCGCGGTGCCCCCGCATGGATCATCGCCTCATGGCAAATGACCCGCGGAAGCGCGCGCGATTGACGCGGCGTTTGCTGGGACCTGCCCCGCGTGACCTGGGCGTCGGATGAATGGTTGCAGAGGCGCTCGACAGGAGGACCGAACGAGGGCGCCCGGCTGGGTCGCCCTGAACACTGATCCTTCACGCGGCTGGAACGCCGATGGTCGCCCCGGTTTGGGGCGATACGACTCTATATCATGTTGCACTGCAAAAAGTAAAGCGGCGAATGCGCTCCCGGCTGAAAGCCTCGAAGCGCACTCGCCGCTGCGGCAGCACTGGGGAGGAGAGCACCCGGTACCGCCTGCATTCGTCAACTCACCCGACCGCCCGTTCCTCGAGGCCGTAGACCTGCATTTTGCGATAGAGCGTCGAGCGGCCGATGCCGAGGCGCTTGGCGACCTCGGTCATGTGGCCGCGGTAGCGCCCCAGCGCCAGGCGGATCATGTCGGCTTCGACGTCCTCGAGCAACCGGATCTCGCCGTCGCTGGTGATCGCTTGAATGCCCAGTGTGGAGGGCGAGCCTGCCGCGGCGAGCTCGATCGTGTTGGGCACGATCTGCTCGGCCCCGATCAGTGCCGGCCCGGTGTAGATGACCCGCTTGTCGACGAAGGCGGGCGCGGCGGGAACCTGGGTGCTGAAGCCTTCCACATGGGCGGCGATCTGGGGGAACTCCGCGACCGTCAGCATCGGCCCATCGGCCAGCACCACGGCGCGGAAGACGGCATTTTCGAGCTGGCGCACATTGCCGGGCCAGAAATAGCTCATCAACAGCTCGAGCACGTCGGGCTCGAACCCATCGACCCGCTTGCCCTCTTCGACCGCGAAGCGCGCGAGGAAGTGACGGGCGAGATCGGGCACGTCCTGCAGCCGGTTGCGCAGCGGCGGCACCCAGATCGGGAAGACGTTCAGCCGGTAGTAGAGGTCCTCGCGGAACTTGCCTTCCTTGACCAGCTGGATCATGTCGCGGTTGGTCGCGGAGACGAGGCGGAAATTGACGTTGACCGGCTTCTTCGAGCCGACCGGATCGATCTCGCCTTCCTGGATCGCCCGCAGCAGCTTCACCTGGACGTCGAGTGGCAGCTCGCCGACCTCGTCGAGAAACAACGTGCCGCCATCGGCTTCCTGGAACTTGCCGATGCGCTTGTCGATGGCGCCCGTGAAAGAGCCCTTCTCGTGACCGAACAGGATCGATTCGACCAGGTTTTCCGGGATCGCCCCGCAGTTGACAGTGACGAACGGGCGGCCAGCACGCTCGCTCTCGCCCTGGATGGCGCGGGCGATCAGCTCCTTGCCGACGCCGGATTCGCCTTCGATCAGCACCGGGATGTTGGATTTGGCGACGCGGCGGCCCTGGGAGAGCACTTTGGCCATGGCTTCGCCGCGCGCGATCATATGCTCGAAGGTGAGGCTGCCTTCGACCTTGCGCTTGATGCGGGTGATCTCGACGGCGAGTGCCTCGATTTTCAAGGCGTTGCGGATCGAGACCTCGAGCCGCTCCGGGGACACGGGCTTGACCACGAAGTCGACGGCACCGGCCCGCATCGCACTGATGGCGGAATCGACCGAGCCGTTGGCGGTTTGGACGATCACGGGCGGCATGCCGGCCCGGTTCTGCAGCCGCTCGAGAATGGCGAGCCCATGGATGTCGGGCATCACCAGATCGAGCAGGACGAGCGCGATCTGGGTGGCGTCGGGGCCTTCCAGGATCTGCAATGCCTGCGTGCCGCTGTGGGCGGTACGGGTTTCATAGCCGGCCCGCTTGATCGCCTCCTCGAGGAGGCGCCGCTGGACCGGATCATCGTCGACGACTAGAACGCGCTTCGCCATGACGCTACTGGACTCACTCTAACTACACGATCTACACGGCTGCCGCTGATCCGTGAGCCTACTGCTCACACCACGGCCTCGACCGCCACTTGGAACGAGGCTCATCCTGCCCGCCAACGGTAAACAACTCCCTTAGGTTTGGCCTCCCTGTGCCGGAATTGTCCGATCGTTGTCCGTTTTCGCAGCGCTTCGCCGGGCAGGGCATTCGCTCCAGCACGCAGAGCCGGGCCGGAGCCGAGCCTTGCTCTCT
>JANNSW010000110.1:0-3754 GCA_031403055.1 Hyphomicrobiaceae bacterium
CGCCCCCGACAGCCTGCTCGATCCCGATGCGATCGCCGAAACCTACCTCGCGATCGCCAGGCAGCCCCGCTCGGCCTGGACCTGGGAGGTGGAGCTCAGGCCGTGGGTGGAGCGGTTCTGACCAAGCGATCCCAACCAAACCAATACCCGTCATCCCGCCGTGCTCGCTTCGAAGATCCCGGTCCAAGCACCGGCCGGCACTTGGCCCGGATGACGGGTCGTTGGGGTGAAAAATCGCCATTGCTCAGGGTGCCTCACCCCCATCCTCGATCGCGCCGCGCGACTGCAGCCACAGCGCCAACAGCCAGCACAGCAGCGCCCAGCTCGCCCCCAGCGCCCAACCGGCGAGCACGTCCGAGGGCCAGTGGACGCCGAGATAGACCCGGCTGACCCCGACCGCTGCCGTCAGCAATAGCGCCACGCCCAGCACGAACACCTTCTCCACCTGGCCGGCCAGCGTGCGGGCCAGCAGCACGCCGAGCGTGAGGTAGGTGACCGCCGCCAGCATGGCATGACCAGAGGGGAAGCTTGGCGTGTAGACGGCCGCACCATGCGGCACCAGATCGGGTCGCGGCCGGGCAAAGCCGAGCTTCAGCGCGTGGCTGAGCAGCACCCCCGAGACGACGGCCCCGATCACCAGCATTGCCGCATGCCGCTTGCGCGAGATGGCGAGAAAGCCTGCCGCGGCGAGCGTGACGAAGGTCAGCACCGAGGTGCTGCCGAGTGCGGTCATGTCCCGCATCGCCTCCTCGAGCCAGGCCGGCCCCAGCGGATCGGCGGTGTCGGCGGGGTTGCGCAACAGCAGCAGCAGCCATTCATCGAAGCCACGGGTCTCGCCGCCCGCGACCTCGCCGGCAATCCGCACGAACGCGAACAGCCCGAGCGCCGCGACGGCGAGCGCTGCGATCACCGCCCGCTCGAGGCGGCCCGCATGGGCAAGCAGGGCGGTTGCGAAGCGCTTTGCGGCAGGATCACGGTCACTCATGCCGAAAGCCTAAAGTGTTCGCCGGCCCGGCGCAAACGCCCGCTTCCGCCGCGACCGCTCCAATTCATCATGCCAAGAGGTCGCACTTCACGCTCGCCCTGGCCGCGCTATGATCGCGACAGGGACAATCCTTGCAACCTCGAGAGATTGGGCGAGCATGACGGTCGCTTGCATTGTTCGGAGATCATGTGGCGCCGCGGCCTTGGCGGCGCTGCTGGCATTGGCAGGCGCGGCTCCCGCGGCGCAACCCAGCTTCAAGGGGCTCGCGGGCTCCTGGTCGGGCGGCGGCACCATCACGCTCGAGGGCGGGGCGAAGGAGAAAGTGCGCTGCAGCGGCTCGGCCTCGGGTGGCGCCAACACGCTGAGCCAGAGCATCCGCTGCGCCTCGACCAGCTACCGCTTCGTGATCTCGAGCAGTTTGCGCCTGGAAGGCTCATCCGTTCGGGGCAATTTCTCCGAGAGCCAGTATGGCTTTGATGCCAGCGTGTTCGGCAAGGCAACAGCCAACGGGTTCCGCCTGAGCCTGCGCGGCAACACGGTCTCGGCCTCGGGCTCGGTCTCGGGCAGCCCGACCAGCCAGTCGATCAACCTGTCGCTCGCCGGCACCAAGGTGAGGCGCGTCTCCATCAACCTGCGCAAGGGCTGATCCGCTTGCGCCCGGCGGCTCGCACGTGCTTGATCGCGCGATCGAGAAACCCGGGAACACAGCCATGCGCCTCTCCGACTTCAAGTGTTTGACCTTCGACTGCTACGGCACTCTCATCGATTGGGAGACCGGGATCTGGACGGCGCTGCAGCCGTTGATCAATGCCGCCAGCACCCCCTGCGAGCGCGAGCCGGCACTGGAAGCGTTCGCGCGCCACGAAGCCGATCAGGAGCACATGACGCCGTCGTTGCGCTACTCCATGCTGCTGGCGGTGACGCATGCGCGCCTCGCGCAGGAGTGGGGCGTCAGGGTGTTCCCCGAGTTGCATGAGCGCTTCGGGCTTTCGGTGCCAGACTGGCCGGCCTTCACGGATTCGGCCGAAGCGCTCAAATACCTGAAGCGCCACTATAAGCTCGTCGTGCTCTCCAACGTCGACCGCACCAGCTTCGCCGCCAGCCAGAAGAAGCTCGGCGTGACGTTCGACGCGGTCTACACCGCCGAGGATGTCGGCTGCTACAAGCCCGACCTCGCCAATTTCCGCTTCATGCTGGAGCGCCTAGAGCTCGATCTCGGCATCAAACCGGAGCAAGTGCTGCATACCGCGCAGAGCCTCCACCACGATCATGTGCCGGCCGAGCGGATGGGCCTCGCACGCACCTGGATCGATCGGCGTTTCGGCCGGGCGAGCGGGGGCGCGACGAAGCCGGTCGCCAATCCGCCAAAGGTACATTTCCACTTCAAGAGCATGGCGGAGCTGGCCGCGGCGCATGCCAAGGGCTGAGCCCGACACAACCGGTTTCCCCTTCGCCGCGAACTGCACTATGGTCCGCGCCCGAACGAAGCCAATCGTCATTGGAGGCTGTGATGCGCGCCGAGATCGCCCAGATCGCCGAGGAGATCAGGGAATCCCTGGTTCTTCTCAGGAGGCATCTTTGACCCGGAAGCCGCGACCGCCCGGCTCGCCGACCTGAACGCACGCGCCGAGGATCCCAAGCTCTGGTCGAGCCCCGAGCGCGCGCAGAAAGTCATGCGTGAGCGCCAGCAGCTCGACGGCGCAATTTCCGCGCTCGCCAAGCTCGAAAGCGATCTGGCGGAAAACCTCGATCTCGCCGAGATGGCCGAAGCCGAAGGCGAGGAATCCCTGATCGCCGAGGCACAGGCGAGCCTGCTTCGATTGCGCGATGAGGCCAAGGTCCGCGAGATCGAAACATTGCTCTCTGGCGAGGCCGACAGCAACGACAGCTACCTGGAAGTGCATTCGGGTGCAGGGGGCACCGAAAGCCAGGACTGGGCCGAAAAGCTGTTGCGCATGTACATGCGCTGGGCCGAGCGCCGCGGCTACAAGGTCGAGCTGCTGGAGGAAAGCGCGGGCGAAGGCGCCGGCATCAAGTCAGCGACCATCGCCGTCAAGGGCAGCAACGCCTATGGCTGGCTGAAGACTGAATCGGGCGTGCACCGGCTCGTGCGCATCTCGCCGTTCGATGCCAATTCCCGCCGCCATACAAGCTTTGCTTCCGTCTGGGTGTTCCCCGTCGTCGACGACAACATCGAGATCGAGATCAACGAGAGCGACTGCCGGATCGACGTGTTCCGGGCGAGTGGAGCGGGCGGCCAGCACGTCAACCGCACCGAAAGCGCGGTGCGCATCACCCATGTTCCCTCCGGCATCGTGGTCGCCTGCCAGATGGACCGCTCGCAGCACCGGAACCGCGCGACCGCCTGGTCGATGCTGAAGGCGCGCCTCTACGAGCGCGAGCTGCAGAAGCGCGAGGAAGCCGCTGCCGCCGAGGCCGCGAAAAAATCCTCGATCGGCTGGGGCCACCAGATCCGCTCTTATGTGCTGCAACCCTATCAGCTGGTGAAGGACCTGCGGACGGGCGTCCAGAGCACCGATCCAGGAAGCGTGCTCGACGGCGCCATCGACCCCTTCATCGAAGCCGCGCTTGCAAGGCGCGTGAAGGGCGGGGAGGCCGTCGCGGTCGAGGATCTGGAGTAGGGGGGCGGCGTGATTCAACAGAAAAAGCCGTCATGGCCGCGAAGGCGGCCATCCATGCGCGTGGGTGAAAGCCACTGTATTTCGATACCGGCACGGTCCACTACGAGTTGGGTGTGATGACGGAATT
>JANNSW010000111.1:0-3124 GCA_031403055.1 Hyphomicrobiaceae bacterium
CGATACTCTATCCTACTCGTCGCTGGTTGCAACCAGACCGCGCTTCCGGCGCAATCGAGGCTTGCCAGCATCGACCGGTTGCGCTTATCTGGCGCCACGCGCTGGCAAGTGTTCCGCGCGGCCTAGGGCGAAGCGGCGGATCCGGTCCGGCACAGATGAGCCAGGATACCAAGACATTTCAAGCGGCAAACCTGCCAGCGGCGGGTTGCGTGCACCTGTCTTGCCGCGCCCTCCCGGCAGCCGGTTCCCTGCTGCTGATCACCACCCTCCTCCTTACCGGCCCCTGAGTGCCGGCAGTCCGCCCCAGCGCGGACGGGCTCTCAGGGGTCAATCAGACTGGCGATGGCGGCCCTGCCGGCCGGCGCCAATCCCGATATTCGACCAGGATGGATCCCTGCCATGACGACGAAACCAGTCACGCCGACCGCCAGCACCAGCACTGCTGATCGTGTCCTCATCTTCGACACCACCTTGCGCGACGGCGAGCAATGCCCCGGCGCCACCATGACCTACGAGGAGAAGCTGGAGATCGCCAAGCTCCTCGACGAGATGGGTGTCGATATCATCGAGGCGGGCTTTCCGATCGCCTCCGAAGGTGACTTCGAGGCCGTGTCCGCGATCGCCGCGCTCGTCAAGAATGCAACCGTGGCAGGGCTCGCCCGCGCAATCGACAAGGACATCGACCGCGCCGGGGAAGCCGTGAAGCAGGCCCGGCGCGGCCGCATCCATACCTTCGTCTCGACCTCGCCGATCCACCTCACCCACCAGATGCGGAAGAGCGAGGAGGAGGTGCTCGAGATCATCGCCGCGACCGTCACGCGCGCCCGCAACCTGGTCGAGGACGTCGAATGGTCGGCGATGGACGCGACCCGCACGCCCCACGACTATCTGTGCCGTTGCGTGGAAGCAGCCATCAAGGCGGGCGCCACCACCATCAATCTGCCCGACACGGTCGGCTATGCGACGCCCGAGGAGTATGGCGCGATGTTCCGTGTCGTGCGCGAGCGCGTGCCGGGCAGCGACAAGGCGATCTTCTCGGTTCATTGCCACGACGACCTGGGGCTTGCCGTCGCCAACTCGCTCGCTGGTGTGAACGGGGGCGCGCGCCAGGTCGAGTGCACCATCAACGGGCTCGGCGAGCGGGCAGGCAACGCCGCGCTCGAGGAGATCGTGATGGCGATCCGCACCCGCAAGGACGTGATGCCCTACGAGACGGGGATCGACGCCAAGCTGCTGATCCGCGCTTCCAAGCTCGTCTCGGCCATCACCTCGTTCCCGGTTCAGTACAACAAGGCGATCGTCGGGCGCAACGCGTTCGCCCACGAGAGCGGCATCCACCAGGACGGCATGCTGAAGAATTCCCAGACCTACGAGATCATGACGCCGGAATCGGTCGGCGTCTCCAAGACCTCGCTGGTGATGGGCAAGCATTCTGGCCGCAATGCCTTCCGCACCAAGCTGAAGGATCTCGGCTACGAGCTGGCCGAGAACCAGCTCGAGGACGCGTTCGTGCGCTTCAAGGCGCTCGCCGACCGGAAGAAGCACGTCTACGACGAGGATATCGAGGCGCTGGTCGACGAGCGGCTGGCGACCGACACCGATCGCATCAAGGTGCTGTCGCTGACCGTCATCGCCGGTACCCATGGCCACCAGTCGGCGACGCTGACCCTCGACATCGAGGGCGTCCACAGGACGCATCAATCGACGGGAAATGGACCGGTCGATGCGATCTTCAACGCCATCAAGGCCCTGGTGCCACACGAGGTGAAGCTCGCCCTCTACCAGGTGCATGCCGTGACCGAGGGATCCGACGCCCAGGCCGAGGTTTCGGTCCGGCTCGAGGCGAGCGGCCGCAGCGTCACAGCCAAGGCCGCCGATCCCGACACGCTCGTCGCCTCGGCCAAAGCCTACATCGGCGCACTCGACAAGCTGCTGCAGTGGAGCGAGAGGAAGGGCGCGGCGAAGTTAGGGGCGGTGTGACAGGCGTGTTCAGGGGCGACCGCAGGTCGCCCCTTAGGTGGAACGTGCTGCCATGCCCCTGGACGAAAACACAACCGCCCGGTTGGCTGAGACCCGGACCGTCTACATCACGACATGGGGCCGGCGGTCGGGGCGGCCGTCGCGGATCGAGATCTGGTGGTTCCGTTTCGAGGGCCGGTTCGTCATCACTGGCGTCCCGGGCCGCCGCCATTGGCTCGCCAGCCTCGCCGCGGACCCGTCGATCGTGGTGCACGACCATGGCCAGGACCACCGCGGTTTCGTCCGGCTCGACCGGGCCGCAATCCGCCAGTGCGCGGGCAAGTCAATGGCGGGTTACGCCTCGCGATCTTGCCCCGTCCGATGTATGGTGCCGCCATGATCCAGTCCCACAACCTGACCGACCGCATTACCGTCATACCGGACGTCTGCAACGGCAAGCCGACCGTCCGTGGCCTGCGCATCACGGTTGCCACGATCCTCGGCTACCTTGCAGCAGGCGAGTCGGTCGATGAAATCCTGCATCAGCATCCCATGCTGGAGCGGGAGGACGTGGTGGCTTGCCTGGAGTTTGCAAGTCGCATGATGGACCGGGGCTACAGCATCCAAGCTGTTGCGTGATGCCCGGCTACCTGATCGACGCCAATCTGCCTCGGTGGTTCAAGCCGTGGTCCACGCCCGGTTACACTTTCGCCGACGATTTCGGCCCGGCGTGGACCGACACGGACATCTGGCGGCATGCCTCCGAGAATGCCCTGACGATCGTCACGAAGGATGCGGATTTCATCCATCGAGCCATGGCTGCCCCGGCCGGGCCCCGGATCATCCATTTCCGCACCGGCAACCTCACCATGCGCCAGTTCCACGCGATCGTGGCGCCGATCTGGGGCCAGGTTTGCGGCCTCAGCGCAGTGAGCAGGATCGTGCAGATCTATCGGGATCGGGTCGAGACTATCGATCCGGAGAGATAGGGCGGCTTGGGCGCCCTTCGCGCCGTAACCCGCCGAGATGCAGGTGCATTGCCTCGTCATGGCGGAACACGCTTCGCTCTCGAGAAACACATCTCGTGTGGCATCGTCGTTGGTCGGACTGAGGTCGGCCATTGGCCGGCCGAAGACCGACGCCTTGCGTGGACGTGTCGGACTTC
>JANNSW010000112.1:0-8577 GCA_031403055.1 Hyphomicrobiaceae bacterium
CGCTTGAACTACCCCCGGCGTTTTCATAGAGTGGAACGAAATTCCGCGCATTGGAACAGCCACAGTGGGAGCCCCGACACTCATGTCCCAGTTCTTTTTCGACAAGGATGCCGATCTCAGCGTCCTGAAGGGTGAGACGATCGCCGTCATCGGCTATGGCAATCAAGGCCGGTCGCAGGCGCTCAACATGCAGGACCAGGGCCTCGACGTCGTGGTCGGCAACATCGAGGACGAGTACGCCGAGACAGCGCGCAAGGATGGCTGGGAGCTGCTGACCATCGAGGAAGCCGCCCGGCGCGCCCGCGTCAAGCTGATGCTCACCTCCGACGACAGCCAGCCCGAGGTCTACGAGCAATGGGTGAAGGGCTCGCTCAGGACGGGCGACCTGCTGTCGTTTGCCCACGGCTTCAACATCCACTATGGCGAGATCGTGCCGCCCGCCGATATCGACGTGGTGATGGTGGCGCCGCGGATGCTCGGCGAAGGCGTGCGCGCAACCTTCCTGGAGGGACGAGGCTTTCCGAGCTTCGTCGCGGTCGCGCAGGACGCGAGCGGCAAGGCCATGGGCCGTTGCCTGGCCATCACCAAGGCGATCGGCTCGACCAAGATGGGTGCGCTGCTCAGCACGTTCGAGGAGGAGGTGCTGATCGACCTGTTCGAGGAGCATCAGCCGGCACTCTACGGGCTGCGGGCCATGTATGAATCGCTGATCGAGGCCGGTTGCTCGCCGGAAGCGGTCATCCTCGACCTCTATGCCTCGGGCGAGTCGATCAAATGGGCCGAGTACGGCCGCGACCTCGGCGCCTTCGAACGCATGAAGCGCGCCTCCCAGACCGCCCAGTTCGGCCACCTCGTCTGGGCCCAGCAATATTTCGACCATGCTGGTGCGCGCGAAGGCATGCGCAAAATGATCGCCAACATCAAGGACGGGAGCTTCTACAACGCGCTGAAAGCCCAGAAAAAACGAAACCTCGGCCAGGTCGAGGACGTGAAGGCGGAGAATGCGACGCACGAGATGATGGCGCGCGAGCAGACTCTCTATGAGCTGTTGGGCCGCCGCCCCAAGGCCTGACGGATCGCGCCATTGGTGGGAGCCAGCCTGATGGACCTTGCCTGTCGCTCATTGCCCCTCCTGTCCGCAGAGAGCAACATGCCCAAGACCGCTACCGGCAAACGTCTTCGCCTCGGCGTCGATATCGGCGGCACGTTCACGGACCTGCTGCTGCTCGACGAGGTCGAGGGCCATGTCTACGCGCTGAAGACGTCGTCCACGAGCCCGCCCGAGGACGCCGTCATCAACGGCATCGACGCGCTTAGACAGCGCTTCGGGATCGACCCGAGCGACATCCACTATTTCTCGCACGGCACGACCCTGGCCGTGAACACGCTGCTGCAGCGCAATGGCGATGCCGTCGGCGTCCTGATCACGAAGGGGTTTCGCGACACACTGGAGCTGCGCCGGCTGCGGCTCCCCAAGGCCAACGATTTCTTCGTGCCGAAACCCCGGTCGCTGGTGCCGCGCCGCCATGTCCGCGAGATCGACGAGCGGATGCAGGCCGACGGCATGCCGCTTGCCGTGCCCGATCGCGCGGAAGTCGTCACCGAGGCCCGCAGGCTCTGGGATGCCGGCATCTCCAACATTGCGATCCTGTTCCTGCACTCGTTCCAGAACGACGCGCACGAGCGGATGGTGAAAGGCTGGGTCGAGGCGGAACTACCCGGTGCCTATGTCTGCACATCGTCGGGCATCTGGCCCCAGCAGCGTGAGTACGAGCGCTTCCTCATCAGCGTGATCAACGCGCATGTGGGCGGGCGCATGCAGCGCTATTTCGCGACGCTTGCCGACAAGCTGAAAGGCATCGGCGTCGGCGCGCGCGTGTTCTCGACCAAGTCGAACGGCGGCGTGATGAGCCTGGAGGCGGCGGGAGCGCGGCCCGTCGAGACCCTGTTGTCGGGCCCTGCTTCGGGCGTCGTTGGCGCCAACCACATCGGCCGCCAGATCGGGGAGGAACGCCTCATCACGCTCGACATGGGCGGCACCAGCGTCGATATCGCCATCATCGACCGCGCGGTGCCATACGCCAGCGAGAACACGGTCGGGGACTTTCCCGTGATCATGCCGGCAGTCGATGTGTCCGCGATCGGGGCCGGCGGCGGCTCGATCGCCTGGGCCAATGCCGAAGGGATGCTGAAGGTCGGGCCGCAGAGCGCTGGCGCCATTCCAGGCCCGGCCTGCTATGGCCGCGGCGGCACCGAGCCGACCGTGACGGATGCCTACCTGATGGTCGGCATCGTCAACCCGGACAATTTCCTCGGCGGCGACATGGCGCTCGAGCCGGCCAAGGCGCAGGTGGCCGTGACGCGGCTCGGCGAGCGGATCGGGCTCGGCCCGATGGAGACGGCGGATGCGATCCTGCAGGTCGCCACCGCCAACATCTACGCCGGCCTGATGCCCCAGCTCGCGCGCCGCGGTGCCGAGCCGCGCGACTTCGCGCTGGTCGCCTTCGGTGCCGCTGGCCCGACCCACAGCTTCATGCTCGCGCGTGAGATCGAGTTCGCCAAGGTGATCGTGCCGCCAGCGCCGGGGCTGCTCTGTGCGCTGGGTTGCCTCGTTGCGGATCTGCGCGCCGATTTCGTGCAGACGGTCTGGCGCGACTGCCGCTCGATTGCCGATAGCGACCTCGAAGCCATCTTCGCGCGACTGGAGAACCAGGCACGCGACTGGCTTACGCGCGAAGCGGTCGATGTCGAGGAGCTGCAGGTCATGCGCTCGGGCGATCTCTGCTATGTCGGCCAGAGCTTCGAGCTCAATGTACCGTTCCCCAGGCACGAGCACCTCACCACCGCCGATGTCGTCGGTTGGTTCCACACCCGCCACGAGAGCGCCTACGGCACTTCCGACCCCAATGCCCCAGCGCGTCTGCTCGAAGCGCGCGTGCAGATCGTGGGGGTCCTGCCCAAGGCCGAGATCCGAGCTGTAACGCCAGCCCGCGCGCCACTATCCCGGAGCCCCTATCCGCGCGCCGTCTTCGATCGCGGCGAGCATGTGGAGGCCAAGGTCGTACAGCGTGCGGGTCTGGCGGTCGGAAGCGTTCTGCAGGGGCCACTGATCGTCGAGCAATACGACACCACCTGCTATGTCCCGCGCGGGTTCGAGATCAGGATCGACGCGCGGGGAAACATGGTTGGAACCAGGGTATAGAGGCCGCTCACCGATGCAAGACAGGGTCGCTCTCGAGATTCTCTCCAACCGCTTCCAGGCGATCGTCGACGAGATGGCACTGGTGCTGTTTCGCACCGCCCACACGGTGTTCGTCAAGGAGACGCAGGACTACGGCACCGTGCTGGTCAGCCCCAAGGGCGAGGTGTTCGCGGCACCCCGGCGCTATGGTGTGCTGATGATGATCGGCATGCCGATGGAGGACGCGATCGCGTGCATCGCCGACGACATGTCCGAAGGCGACGTGTTCATCACCAATGACCCAGAGGCGACCCGGGGCATGGTCACGCACCTCTCCGACGTGTTCCTGTGGAAGCCGGTTTTCCATGCGGGCTCACTCGTCTGCTACGCCTGGACCTTCATCCACATGTCGGACGTGGGGGGGCGCGTTCCGGGCTCGATCGCGCCCTCGAGCACCGAGCTGTTCCAGGAAGGCATCCGCATTCCGCCGCGCCATCTCTATCGCAAGGGCGTGCTCGACCGCTCCTTTCTCGACCTGTTCCTCGTCAACACGCGCACGCCAGACCAGAACTGGGGCGACATGAAAGCCTGCCTCGCCGGGCTCAACACCGCCCAGAAGCGCGTGCATGAGCTGATCGCGCAATACGGCATCGAGCGCATGGCCGACGGCATCCCGGCCGTGCTCGACACCGCCGAGACACAGGCGCGCCGCATCATCTCGCATGTCCCCCAAGGCATTTACCGCTTCAGCGACTTCATCGAGGCCGACATGGTGGGGCTCGGGCTGGTCCGCATCAATCTGGCAATGACGGTCGAGGCAGGCGAGCTCTGGATGGACTTCACCGGCACCGCCCCGCAGGTGCGCGCCGCGCTCAATCTGCCGAGCTATGGCAAGAATGGCCATTGGATGCTGATCACGGCGCTGTGCAACTGGCTCTGCACGCTCGAGCCGACGATCGCCTACAATGCCGGTCTCGTCAGGCCGTTCAAGGTGACGATCCCCAAGGGTACGATCATCAATCCCGAGCCGGGTGCGGCCTATGGCGCACGCTACGCGACCTCGCACAAGGTCTGTGACGTGGTGATCGGGGCGCTGGCGCAAGCCGTGCCCAACGAGCTGCCCGCGACCGATTCGGGCCAGGGCTCGATCCTGCTGGTGTCGGTGCCGAATTTCGCGACGGGCGGGCACAAGGTTTCGGTGATCCAGCCGATCGTCGGGGGGTCGGGCGCGCGGCCGACCGAGGACGGCGTCGATGGGACCATGGTGCTGCTGAACTTCCTGAAGAATGTTCCCACCGAGGTGCTCGAACGCGAGATGCCCGAGATTCTGATCCGCCATTACGGGCTGCGCCCTGATTCCGGTGGACCCGGCAAGTATCGCGGTGGCACCGGCATCATCATCGAGCTCGAGACACGAGTGCCCTATACAACCATCACCTCCCGCTGCATGGAACGATACATTTTCCCCCCGCCCGGCCGGATGGGCGGGTCGCCCGGCACGACCGGCTACACGATCTTGAACCCGAGCCGCAGCAGCCAAGCCGACATCGGCAAGATCGACGTGCTCGCCATGGAGGCAGGCGACGTGCTCCAGATCGGCACGCAGGGCGGTGGCGGCTTCGGCGATCCCCTCGAGCGTCCGGCCGAAGCCGTGCTGGAGGACGTGCTGAACGGGCTCGTCAGCCTCGAAGCCGCGCGGTCCGAACATGGCGTCGTGATCGGCGAGGATGGCGCCGTGGACGAGCGGGCGACGGCACGGGAGCGAAAGCGGATCGCCAAAGCGCGCGGCTGGAAAGCAACGCCAGCGTTCAGCTTTGGTGCAGCTCGCGATGCGCACTATGCGCTCTGGACGGACGAGATCTACGATGCGCTCGACCGGGAGACGGCAGGCCTCCCGGCGCTTGCCCGCCAGCTCCACTACCGCCGGATCCAGGTCGCAATCGACGAGCGGCTGGCAAAGAGTGATAAGGTTCGCGCAATCGATGTAGCCAGGCTCGCCAGCCAGATCGGGGCGCCACTGGGAGTGGGAGGGAGACCATGGAGATCGTCATGACAACCGGATTGTTTCCAAGGCGACCCTACACCGTCGCCGTGATCGGCGGAGCGAGCGGCATCGGCCGGGCGACGGCCCTGCATCTGGCTAGACAGGGCGTGACGGTCGTTGCAGTCGATCGCGACGCGGCGGGTGCGAGCGAAACGGTGCGCCTCATGGGCAGCGGCTCGGTCATCGCCGCCGATGTGACCGACCCGGCTTCGATGCAGTCCTGCGTCGCCCGCATCGAGAACGAGCACGGCATGCTGCACGGTCTCGTCAACTGCGCTGGCATCACTGGCAAGACCAATTTGAAGGCCCACGAGGTCGATCTGGCTGACTTCGATGCGGTCTACCGCGTCAATCTGCGCGGGGCGCTGATCGCCTCGCAGGCGGTGCTGCCGGGAATGCTGCGCAACAACTATGGCCGCATCCTCCACGTCGCCTCGATCGCCGGCAAGGAAGGCAACGCCGGCATGACCGCCTACTCGGCGACCAAGGCCGGCCTGATCGGCCTCGTCAAGTCGATGGGCAAGGACTATGCGGAGACCGGCGTCACCATCAATGCGATCGCGCCCGCGGTGATCCTGACGCCGCTGGTCGAGGCCCTGCCCCAGGCGACCGTCGACTACATGACAGCGAAGATCCCCATGCGACGCTGCGGCTCGCTCGACGAGGTAGCCGCCATGATCGCCTGGACCGTCTCGCCCACCTGCAGCTTCACGACCGGGTTCACGTTCGATCTGTCGGGTGGGCGAGCCACCTATTGAGCGATCAGCCACCAGGCAAGGCTCGAGCTCCCTGATCCCTGAACCCTGAAACCTAGCCCCTGGACCCCTTTTATGACCCCTATCTCCCGTCTCGAAGTCATCCCGCTCGCCGTTCCCGGCGCCGACAGCAACGATCTCGACGGCACGACCGACACCGTCCTCGTCAAGATCTTCGACGAGGATGGCCGGTTTGGATTCGGCGAGACGGATGCGCCGCCGGAGGTGGCAAGGCACTTCATCACCATGCCGACGGCCCACCTCTGGAGCCGCAACATGGCCGAGGTGCTGATCGGGGAGGACCCGGTCGAGATCGCCGCACTGTGGGAAAAGCTCTATGTCGGGACGTTCTGGCCAGGACGGCGGGGGCTCGGGCTCCACGCGATCGGAGCGATCGACCTCGCGCTGCACGATCTGGCCGGCAAGCAGCTCGGGGTCCCGGCCTACAAGCTGATGGGCGGCGCGCGGCGAAAGACGCTGCGTCCCTATTGCACGATCTGGCCCGGCCTGCCGAACGGTCGCCCGATCGCGGCCGTCATGCAGGAGATCGGGCGGCAGTTCGACCTCGCGCTCGAAGCCGGCTTCCGCGCAGTCAAGATGGAGGTGATCTTCCAGGACCTCGTCACCGACTGCGAGCTCGTCGCCTGCATCAAGGAGGGCCGCAGGATGCTCGGGCCCGAGATCCAGATGGCGCTCGACTTCGGCTATCGCTGGAGCAATTGGATGGACGCGCGCTGGGTGCTCGACCGGATCGGAGATTGCGATGTTTTCTTCGCCGAGGCGACGCTGCAGCACGACGATCTCGACGGACATGCCCGGCTCGCAGCCGTCTCGCCGTTCCGCATCTGCGGGGCGGAGGCGGCCGCCGGCCGGCACGAGATCCGCGAATGGCTGGAGCGGGCGCGCGTCCACGTCGTGCAGCCGAACATCGCACGAACGGGCGGGCTGACCGAGATCCGGCGCATCGCCGAGATGTGCGAGATGGCGGGCGCCGAGGTCATTCCGCACGGCTGGAAGACGGGCATCACCTCCTGTGCGGGGCGACACTTCCAGGCCGCCTGTCCCGCCTCGCCTTTGTTCGAGTACGTGTCGCCAAAAGTCTTCAACTCGACACTGCGGCGCGAGCTCGTCTCGCCCGAGCCCGAGGTCGTCGACGGCTTCATGGCCCTCCCCGAAGGCCCGGGCCTGGGGATCGAGCTGAACGAGGAGATCGTGGAGCGCTACCGGACGGGCCGGTGACCGGCGAACGGCGTGAAGACCAGCTGTCTGTCCCTCGCCACCGCGCGCCTCATTCATGCAACCCGGAACTTCCCCAGCGCCTTCTCGCTCAGGCTCACGCCCAAGCCCGGCGTATCGGGCACGGCGATGCGACCGTCAGCCCCGATCGGGAAGGCCTCGTTGGTCAGCTCCCAGCGGAGCGGCGACTGGCTGGTCGAATACTCACACGGCTCGTCGGCCCAGTGCTGCGAGAGAAAGGCGAGGTTGGCGGCGATCGTGATGTTCGATTTGTAGCCGTGGGTGACGACGCGCTTCTTCAATTTCCTGGCCAGCTTCGAGATCCGCATCAGCTCGGTCAGGCCACCGCACATGGTGACGTCGGGCTGGGCTATGTCGGCCTTGCCGACCCGGAACATCTCCTCGTACTCGAAGCGGGTGGCAAGCCCCAGATCGCCGGCGCCGATCGGCACGCCGAAACCCTGGAACTTGGTGTGACCCTTCAAGTCGTCGAGCGGCAGCGGGGCCTCGACCCACTCGAACTCGTTCTCGGCGAAGATCGGCATCAGCGGCACGCCTTGCTCGGCCTTGGTCCAGCCGGTCGCGCAGTCGACCATCAGCTTGATACCGGAGCCGACATGCTGGCGCGCGGTGCGGATGAGGCGGGCGGTATGGTCGAGATCGTCGCGCCAGAACGGGTCGGCGACGATCTTGATCGCGCGCAAGCCGAGCTTCAGGCCGCGGTCGATGTTCTTCCTCACCTCGTCAGGCGTCTCGCCGAGCGGATAGACCGTGCCATAGGCGAGCAGGCTGTCGCGTTGCTTCTTGCCGAGGAGTGCATGCACCGGCTTGCCCTCGGCCTTGCCCTTCAGGTCCCAGAGCGCAAGGTCGACGCCGCTGATCGCATGGATCACGACGCCGCGCCGGCCATAATAGAAGGTCCAGTCGTACATCTTGTCCCAGAGGGCTTCGATGTCGCTCGGGTCCTCGCCGACCACCACCTCCTTGAGGCCCATGGCGTGGGTGTGCGAGCGCGGGGCATCGACGATCGCCTTGATGACGGAGGGAACGCTGTCGACCTCGGCGATGCCGACGAGGCCCTTGTCGGTGTGAACGCGGATGACGCAGTTGTCATAGGAGCCGTCGAACCCGGTCCCCTTCCAGCCGGGAACCCTCAGCTCGATGACCTCGATGTCGGTGATCTTCATGATGCCCTCCCTCAGAGCTTTGGCTGTCCAGTCAGACCGCGGCCTGCCCGGCCTTCTCGTGCAGGCGAGCCAGGGCATCCATGAGCGAGCCTTCGGCGAGGTCGCCACGCAGATGCCGCTCGACGAGGTCACCGGCTTTCTCCTGAAAGCCGAGGTAGCCGGCGTAGCGCGGCC
>JANNSW010000113.1:0-1650 GCA_031403055.1 Hyphomicrobiaceae bacterium
GCGCGTTGCAGGCGGCGATGGAGGGCTATCAGGTCGTGACCATGGAGGATGCGGCGCCCCAGGCCGACATCTTCGTGACCGCGACCGGCAACAAGGACGTGATCACCATCGAGCACATGCGGGCGATGAAGCACCGCGCCATCGTCTGCAACATCGGCCATTTCGACAACGAGATCCAGATCGCGGCCTTGTTGCCGGTTGCGGTGACGAAGATGTCGGCCTGGGGCGCCGCATCCTCCATGGTCACGACCTGATAGCCCTCCATCGCCGCCTGCAACGCGCAGATCGGATCGATCTCGGCGACCATCACCCGGCAGCCGGCGTTCCTGAGCGAAGCAGCCGACCCCTTGCCGACGTCGCCGAAGCCCGCGACCATCGCGACCTTGCCCGCCATCATCACATCGGTGCCGCGCCTGATGCCGTCGACGAGGCTCTCACGGCAGCCATAGAGGTTGTCGAATTTCGACTTCGTCACCGAATCGTTGACGTTGATCGCGGGGAACAGCAGCGTGCCCTTCTTCTGCATCTCGTATAAGCGATGCACGCCGGTCGTCGTCTCCTCCGAGACTCCCTTGATGCTGTTGGCGAGCGCCCCGAACCAACCCTTGGGTTTCTCCTTCAGCATGCGCTGCAACAGCGCAAAGAAGATCTCCTCCTCCTCCGACCCAGGCTGGTCGAGGAAGGCGGTGTCCCCACCCTCGGCCCTGACGCCCAGGTGGACGAGCATGGTGGCATCGCCGCCGTCGTCGAGAATGAGGTTGGGCATGGCGCCGTTGCCCCATTCGAACAGTTTTGCCGTGAAGTCCCAGTACTCCTTCAGGCTCTCGCCCTTGAAGGCAAAGACGGGCGTGCCGCCGGCGGCGATTGCCGCGGCGGCGTGGTCCTGCGTCGAGTAGATGTTGCACGAGACCCAGCGGATGTCGGCGCCGAGCGCTTTCAGCGTCTCGATCAGCACGGCGGTCTGGATCGTCATGTGCAGCGAGCCCGCGATCCGCGCGCCCTTCAAGGGTTGCCGGCCCGCATACTCCTCGCGGGTCGCCATCAGGCCCGGCATCTCGGTCTCGGCGATCGAGATCTCCTTCCTGCCCCACTCGGCGAGCCCGATGTCGGCGACGAGATAATCCTTGCTGGTCATGCTCGGTTCCCTTCGTGGCGTGCGGACGGTCCAGCCAGCGGACACCGCGCTTCATCTGCTGCCTCATAGCGAGCGCGACCCGTCCTAGCAACCACGCCTGCACCAGGCGATCCCGTTCGCCCACAGCAGCAATGCCGCCGAGGCGAGCACCCCACCGTTGAAGGTGGCGCGACGTCGGCAAATGCGCATGAGAATTGCATGGAGGTTAGTGCAATTCATTTCTCCATAGTCGCTTTTTCATAAAATTGTTCGCGACTCCACAATATATCATTGATTAATATAAGTACAATCTGAGATTAAACGCATTTTAATGTTGTAAACACCGGTGGCATCGCGTAATTTAAGACTTGCAGCGGTGACAACGAGAAACGAGGGGGAGAATCTCATGCAGCACCAAGATCCGAAGGGCGCAACCGCATCCGATCTGACTTGCCCGGCGGCAGGCCGCAAGCGGGCACCTCACTGCGCTGCCCGTTTCCGCTCCGAGCAGTCCGGCAACATCTCGATGATTTTCG
>JANNSW010000114.1:0-9927 GCA_031403055.1 Hyphomicrobiaceae bacterium
AGCATGTGCGACGCTGGGCTTCGGCCGGTGAAGGACCGGCCTCAGCGCCAGCCTACGCCTTCACCGCTCCCGCGCCTTCGGAATACCCGCGCTGGTAGACGCGGCTGACCGACGCCAGCATCCGGCTCCACACCTCCAGCGGCTGCGTGCCCCGCACCTCGAACGCGTCGAACCCGCAGCGCACGAGAAATGCCGCCTGGTCGGCCTTGGGGTTGCCGGTCGCGCGCAGCTCGCCGGAAAATCCCAATTGATGGCGCAGCACGCTGGCCTGGCTGAAGGCGCGGCCGTCGGTGAAGCTCGGCAATTCCAGCGCGACCAGCGCGATGCGGCCGAGATGGGGGGAAAGGGCGTTGGCATCCTCGGTATTGGGGAAGACGACGCCCAGGCGCCCGGAGCGGGCGTGGCCGAGGCTCGCCTCCTCCTTCAGCCGGCTCCAATCGACGATCACATCGCCGTCGCTCGGCAGCGGTGCCTCGCCCTCGATTCTGAGCCAGGCGTCCTCGACATAGGCCCCGTCCTTGATCAGCGGCACGCGTGTTCTCCTGAGGTCGCCGGCGAGGGCGGAAGCCGGCAGATGGATGCCGCACTCGGTTTTTGCCTGCCCGCGCCAGCGTCCGGCGCGGCTGTCCTCCGCTGCCGATACGCGATCGGTGCAGGGCGCGCAACCGATCGAGAGGAAACCCCGCTCGACCAGGGGATGGCGCGGCAGATCGTGGGCGAGGATGTGGGCCTTCAACTCGTCGAGGCTCCAGCGGGCGAGCGGATTGATCTTCAGGCGGACGCCGTCGGGCTCGACCACCGGCAGCTCGGACCTGAGCCCGCCCTGGAAGCGCTTGCGGCCGGTGAAGGTGGCGTCGAACGACTCGAGCGCCTGCTCGAGGGGGAGAACCTTGCGGATCGCGCAACAGCGATCGGGGTTCTGCGCGTGGAGGTCGCCAATGGGGTCGCGCGTCGCCAGCATCGCCGGATCGGGCCGGATCGAGCGGACGTCGGTGAGACCGAGCCGGGCGACCAGCCGGTCGCGATAGTCGAGCGTCTCGGGGAAGTGCTTCTGGGTATCCAGGAACAGCACGGGAAGTGCGGGATCGATCGTGGAGACGACATGCAAGAGCACCGCCGATTCCGCCCCGAAACTCGACACCAGCGCGATGCGGCCGGGGAAGAGCTCGTGCAGCGCCTGTCCGATGATCTCGTTCGCAGGCAGGCCGGTGAGGCGAGCCGCGAGCGCCTCAGGCCTTGCCATAGACCGCTTCCTTGAAGGGCTGCGGTCCCAGCCGTCGATAGGCCGCGAGGAATGTCTCGCCCTCCTGGCGGACGCCCAGATAGGTGTCGACGATCCGCTCGATCGCATCGACCACGCCATCCGAGGAGAAGCCCGGGCCCACGATCTGGCCGATCGAGGCGTCCTCCTCGGCCGAGCCGCCCAGCGTCACCTGATAGAATTCCTTGCCCGCCTTATCGAGGCCCAGGATGCCGATGTGGCCGGCATGGTGGTGGCCGCAGGCGTTGATGCAGCCCGAGATCTTGATCTCCAGATGGCCGATCCGCTTCTGGCGCTCCGCGTCGGCGAAGCGGGTCGAGAGCGCCTGCGCGATCGGGATCGAGCGGGCGGTTGCAAGCGTGCAGTAGTCGAGCCCGGGGCAGGCGATGATGTCGGAGACGAGCCCGATGTTGGCGGTCGCAAGTCCCGCTTTCTTGAGGCCGTGCCAGAGCGCCACCAGGTCGCGCTTCCTGACATGGGGCAGCACCAGGTTCTGGGGATGCGAGACGCGGATCTCGTCGAGCGAGAACTGTGCAGCGAGGTCGGCGACCGCGCGCATCTGCTCGGAGGTGGCGTCGCCGGGAATGCCGCCCTCGGGCTTCAGCGAGATGTTGGCGATCGCGTAGCCCCGCTGCTTGTGCGCCGCCACGTTGACCTCGTGCCAGCGGGCAAAGGCCGTGCTCGCTTGCAAGTTATGGCCGAGCTGGGGGTCGTCGGCGGGCAGGTCGTCGTAGGCGGGCGGCTCGAAATACTTCAGGATGCGGGCGAGCTCGGCGTCGGGCACCAGATGGGTCGGGTTCTCGATGCGGGCATACTCTTCCTCCACCATCCGGCGGAACTCGACGTCGCCCTCCTCGTGCAGCAGGATCTTGATGCGGGCCTTGTACTTGTTGTCGCGCCGTCCGTAGAGATTGTAGACGCGCATGATCGCCTCCAGATAGGCGAGCAGGCGATCCTTGGGCAGCCATTGCCGGCAGACCTTGCCGAGCATGGGCGTGCGGCCCATGCCGCCGCCGACCAGCACCTTGAAGCCGACCTCGCCCTTGTCATTCTTCTTCAGGAAGAGGCCGATGTCGTGGAAGGCGACCGCCGCGCGGTCAGCCTCGGCGCCGGTCACCGCGATCTTGAACTTGCGCGGCAGGAAGCTGAACTCGGGATGCAGCGTCGACCACTGGCGGATCAGCTCGCACCAGGGGCGCGGGTCCTCGATCTCGTCGGCGGCGACGCCTGCCCAATGGTCGGCGGTGACGTTGCGGATGCAGTTGCCAGAAGTCTGGATCGCATGCATCTCGACCCCGGCGAGGTGGTCGAGAATGTCGGCAGTGTGCTCGAGCTTGGGCCAATTGTACTGGATGTTCTGGCGCGTGGTGAAGTGGCCGTAGCCCTTGTCGTAGGTGTCGGCGATGAAGGCGAGCTTCCTCATCTGCTTTGCCGACAGCGTGCCGTAGGGGATGGCGACCCGCAGCATGTAGGCGTGGAGCTGAAGATAGAGCCCGTTCATCAGGCGGAGGGGACGGAACTCCTCTTCGTTCAGCTCGCCCGCGATCCGACGCGCCACCTGGTCGCGGAACTGGGCGACGCGCTCGCGGACGAAAGTATGATCGAACTCGTCGTAGCGGTACATGGGTGCCTCTCGGGAGATGGTAGCGGTTGGGGATTAAGGAATTGGGGAGTAGGGAGTTGGGAGTGGGGAGTTGCGTAAAGCAGTGGTTGACCCCAACTCCCCACTCCCCACTCCCTACTGCCTCAGATGAACGCCGGGCCCTGCCGTGCGTCCGCCACCTGCCCCTCGGCTTGCTTGCCGAGGTCGGTGCGGACCGATGGCCCAAGCGTGCGCAGGTGCTCGCGGATGTGGGCGCAGCGCACGGCACCGGCCTCCTCGATCACGTCGGCGAGGTAGGGACCGACCACGACGTTCGTCTTCGCATGCTCGGCGCCGCGGGATTCGAGCCGCGCTGCGTCATCCTTGGTTCGCGCGATCACGGCTTCGGCGAGCCAGGGCGTCCAGGCGTTGCCCTCGCCCAGGAACACGACGAGCCCGTCCTTCAGCCGGTTGGCCGTCAGCACCTGGCGGATGTCTCTGGTCTTCTCGGCCATGGCTCACCCCATCACCCAATGCGTTGCTTCCGCCACCTGCTGCGAGGACCAGCGCGCTGGTGATGGGTTATAGGTCTCGACATGGGCGGGCTGCGCGAGGCCAGCCTCGTCCCAGTCGAGCCCTACGAAGATGATCGCGGGTCCATTCAGGCCGAACGCGGCGATCGCCTCGGTCAGCGTGCCGAGATCGGCCGCCACCACACGCTCGTTCGCGCGCGTACCGTTCTCGACGACGACAACCGGTGTCTTTAGGCTGGCGCCGGCGCCGATCAACCGGGCGCGGACCTCGCCCGCGCTCGCCATGCCCATGTAGATCGCGATGGCATGTCCCGGCCGGGCGAGTGCCCTCCAGTCGTGGTCGAGCGTGCCATCGGCGGTCGCCCCGGTCAGCACGGTGAAGGCGCGCACCTTCTCGCGCAGCGTCACCGGCAAGCCGATGCGGGCAGCGCACGCGTGCGCCGCGGTAACGCCAGGGATCACCTCGACCTCGATACCGGCCTCCTGGGCGGCTGCCATCTCCTCGGCGGCGCGGCCGAAGATCATCGGATCGCCTCCCTTCAGGCGGGCGACGCGGCGCCCCTTCAGGCCCTCGCGCACCAGGATGCGGTTGATCTCGTCCTGGCCGGCGGAGGGGCCCCCCGGCGTTTTGCCCACGAGGATGCGCTCGGCATCGCGGCGCGCATAGTCGAGCACGTCCTCGCCGACGAGGCGGTCGATCACCAGCACATCGGCCTCCTGCAGCCGTTGCTGCGCCTTCAGCGTGAGCAGGTCGGCATCGCCCGGTCCGCAGCCGATCAGCGAGATCCGGCCGCGCGGGATCGCTTCGGCAGCGGTGGTCGAGAACGCTTCGTCGGCTGCTCGCGCGGAGCTGGCCAAATCGCCAGCGAGTGCCGCCGCACGGAACGGTCCGGCCAGCAGCCGTTCCCAGAAACGGCGGCGCAGAATTCCGTCCGGGATCTCCAGCGCTGCCCGATCGCGCAAGGCTCGTGCGGCCTGCGCGAGCCGCCCCAGCGAAGCGGGCAGGCTCGCCTCGAGCCTCGCCTTGATCTCGCGCGCCAGCACCGGTGCCGCCCCCTCGGTGCCGATCGCGACCACCACCGGATGGCGATCGACGATCGCGGGTGTGATGAAGCTCGAATGCTGCGGCTCGTCGACCGCGTTGACGGGGATGCCGGCGGCATTTGCTGCTGCGATGACGGGAGCATTGCCGCTTTCACTTCCAGTCGCTGCGTAGACGAGGGCCTTGCCCGCGACGTCGGCGGCAGCGAAAGCGCGCCGCTCGAGCCGGATGCGGCCCTCGACACCGAGCGCGATCAGCTCGGGCGCGAAGCACTCGGCGATGACCCAGATGCGGGTGGACGTCTTCAGCAGCAGCCTGATCTTCTGTGTCGCCTGCTCGCCGCCGCCGGCAACCAGGACGTCGCGGCCATCGAGATCGAGGAAGATGGGGAAGTAGCGCATGGCGTGGCTCCGGACCGATGGCGGCATCGCGCAGAGGAGAAAGTGCCACGTAAGATGGATTTTTCTCATTCAGGGGGCAAGATGGTTCAGGAAATAAGGATCTCTGCGCTCTTTGGCCTCAACAGGAGCGATAAAATTCTAATATCTGTCATTGAGCGAACGCCTCCGACCTCCGAGTGGCCGCAGCGCGCAATGGCTGCATTCGGCTCGCGCCGCTCGGCTATGGAGTTTGCTCGTGTGTGGTTTGCTTGTTTATGGTTTACTCGTGATGGTTTTGCTATTGCAACTGGCAAACCGTGACGATAGTCTGCCCGGGATTGCCAGCATCGATTTCGAATGGCGTGCACGGCGATTTGCCAGCGAGAGGCCCTCATGGTTGAGCTGACCATCGGCAAAGCGAACAGCATTGCTGCCGCCACGGGCGATGCGCTCGTGCTGCCTGGCATCGGCAATACGCTGGTGATCGCGGTGGGAGGTAGCGTTGACGCCGCCGCACCCGCTAGCGCGGCCATCCGGTTGCCCGACGGCCAGGCGAGCGTCTCCCTCGAAGGCACCGTCACGGCGGGGCTCGGCACTGGCATCGCCAGCGGCAGTGTCAGTGCTCCCTCGGCATCAGGGGGAAGCCAGCTCGAGATCGCGGCCACCGGCAGCATCGAGGCCGGAGGCTTCGCGATCGACGCCCATGGTGGCACTACGCTGCTGGGGAACGCCGGTGCGATCGCTTCGGGCGGCGGCATCCTGATGACCGGCGGCGGCAATCAGATCCTCAATTCCGGCACGATCGTCGGGCGGGGTCTGTGGGCGCTCAGTGTGGTGTCCCTTTCCGGCGAAGCCGCGAGCACCCTCGCCAACACGGGCTCTATTGTCGGCTTGGCGGCAGCGGTCGCTATTGGCGCCGATGCGTTCCAGCTGACCAGCTCCGGCCGGATCGAGGCCGCCGGCGATGCCCTGGTGATCGAGGGCAACGGCGCCATCATCGCCAATGCCGGCACCATCGTCGGTGGCGCGAGTGCGATCCGGATCCTGTCGGTCGAGGGCTCGAGCTCGGAGCTCGTCAACAGCGGGACGATCGAGGGCCCGGTCGCCATCCTCGGGCGGGCCGGCAGCGAAACGATCATCAACCAGGGGCTGATCGCGGGGCTCGTGCAACTCGATGGCGGCGCCGACCGCTATGACGGCACGGCAGGCCGCCTGACGGCATCGCTGGAGCTTGGCGGCGGCAACGATACGGCGAGCGGGGGTGCTGGAAGCGAGACGCTCGACGGTGGCGCAGGCGCCGACACCTATGACGGCTCCCGCGCGTCAGCTGCGCTCGCGGTCGACCTCGCGGACGGCACGCTTGCCGGGCAAGGCGACGGCGCCGATCGCCTGATCGGCTTCGAGAACGTGATCGGGAGCGCTTTTGCCGATACGCTGAGGGGAAGCGCCGCGGACAACCTGTTGGAGGGCCGCGACGGCGGTGATGGCCTCTATGGCGGCGCCGGCGAGGACATTCTCTGGGGCGGCGATGGCGCCGATTTCCTGCGCGGCGGCACCGGCATGGACGTGTTGACGGGTGGCGCGGGTGCCGATCGGTTCGACATCAACTCCGTGGCCGACAGCGGGCCCAGATCCTCCCAGCGCGACATCATCACCGACTTCGAGCATGGCCTCGACCGGATCGACCTGAAGACCATCGATGCCAGCACCGAGCGCTCCGGCAATCAGCGCTTCAAGCTGATCGGGGAGAGGGATTTCGGCGACAATCCACGCGAGCTGCGGGTCGTCTACACCGAGACAGCTGCAATCCTGCTGGGCGACGTCGACGGCGACGGCAAGGCCGAGTTCTCCGTCAAACTACTGGGCGTCGACAATCTCACCTCGGCCGATCTCGTGCTTTAGCCTCCCGTCAATTCCTTCACCGCCCGCGCGGCTTCGGCGATAGCGGAGTGCGCGTAGGCGTCCCAGGCGGTGTCGGAATTGGCGAAGGCGATGCGGCCGATCGGCTTCCTCGCCTTCTCGGCATTGGCTTCGCCCGCGTCCACATCGTCGTAGAGGCTGTTCCAATAGTAGGAATAGCCGTGTGGCCAGCGATTGAGCGTGATCGCCTCGATGTCGCGGGCGGCGTCGAACCCGCCCGGGCCGAGCATGCGCTGGAGCTGGTCGGCAATGCCGGCTTCGAACGTCGAGAACTCGGTTTCGAGCAGTCTCTGGCGGCCGACGCGGCACTGGTCGCGGGCGTCCAGCCCCTGATTGGGCTCGAGCGGTACATGCACCATGTGGATCGCGCCCGGACCTTTGGGATCGCGCGGGAACTGATAGCTGCCGAGGCTCACGGGATAGTCGAGCTTCACGGTCGACCACGTGCTCATGGGGCAGGCGATGTTGTGCACGCCGAGCTTGACGAAGCTCTCCCAGCTCTTCAGCAGCACCTTCGTGTAGAGCAGCGGCGACTTCACGTTCGAGCTGAGGATGTCGCGGGCGTCCTCCGGCATCTCGGGAACGATGTACGGCATCACCATGGCGTAAGTGGCGACGATCGTGCGCCGTCCCTTGACCCGGTGAAGCTTGCCGTCCTGGACGTAGCCGACCGAGACGCCCTTGCCCTCGTTCCTGACGATGACGGCGGTCGAGTTGAGGCGGATGCGCACGGGGCTGTCCGCCCGGTCGAGCTTGCCGTAGTCGAAAGCGGCCGTCACGATATCGGCCATGTCGCGGCCCGGCGCGACGCCCTTGACGAGGGAGCGAACGATCATCCGCGCGATGCCTGCGTTGCCGTCGGGGAAGTGGTGGACGTAGGGCTCGCCGCCATGAGCGTCGAACTCGTCGTCGATGCCGAGGCCCTTGGCGCCCGGCAGTCCGCCTTCCATGGCGTCATAGGCGGCGATCGCATCGATGCCGAGGCCGAAATTGTCGTTGAGGCGGCCCTGGAAGTAGTCGCCCGCATCCTTCGGCAGGCCGCAGATCCTGTCGACGAAATCGCGATAGCTGGTCTTGCCGAGGACCGTGAGCTTCTCCTCCTTCGATTTGCCCGCCATGAAGTCCTTGGAGCCCTCGTAGAGCGCGAGCACGCCGGCGCGGGCGGCGTCCGACAAGGGGCAATCGGCAAGGAACGCCGCGATAGCGCGGGCGCCGGGGTTGCTCGCGCCGAACTCGTCGAACCCGAGCACGGTCGGATCGCCCGTGACGAGCTTGTCGGCGCCAAAAGCCTCCTTGGCGAAGAACGTGGCCTTGGTGAGCTTCAGTCCGGGATAGAGCGTGCGGTGGAACACGCTCTCCTGCTCGAACCGCTCGGGCGCGAGCTTCAAGGCGCGGAACAGGCGCTTGGCCGCCTTGCCAAAGTCCGACCAGACCATCGTTTCCGAGCCGCCATAGCCGAGGATCATGCGCCCGCCGGCCGAGAATTCGTTGCGCTTGGCATGGCCGCCGAAATCGTCGTGATTGTCGAGGATGAGGATGCGGGCATTGGGGACCTGCTCGCGGTAGAACCAGGCAGCGGACAGGCCCGCGAGCCCGGCGCCGACGATGACGAGATCGTAGCTCTCCTCATCCGCCATGCCGTCGATCGAATAGGTCTTACCCTCGCGCGCAAGCCCGTGCATGACCTCGAAGGCGCCCGCGTGCGAGCCGCGCAATCCGGTCAGCGCCGGGGGATAGGGCGCGGCGTTCTGGGCGAGCAGCTGGTCGAGCGGCGTCAGGCCGGCAGCGACCGCGATCGCTGCCCCATTGACGAAATCCCGGCGCGTGATCGTATGTGGCATGCGTGGCCCCCATTGGTCTGGCCCCATCCTATCCCATTCCAGGTGAAGGCCAAGCGACAGTGGAGAGGTCGTAGGTCGGACCGACGCCGGATCCTTTCCGGCGGATGTCCGACGTGCTTTGAGTGTGTCTGTCGGACATCGCACGGCGAAGGGCCGTGCTCGGTCCGACCTACGCCTTCGTCACCACTGCCATTTCCGCTCCCCCGCTCGCCATCTCGGCGGCACGGACATAAATGGCAGCGCGCCTCAGCCGAGCGGTCGGCTTGGGTGGATTTTCGAGCAGATCCAGCACCTTGAGACTGTCGCGCTCGGACAAGACGACCCTCTCGGCGTTTCCTGCACTGGTACGTCGCGGCATCTCGAAGCTCTCCTCGGTAAGCTTGCAGGTCGTAGGTCGGACCGACGCCGGATCCTTTCCGGCGGATGTCCGACGTGCTTTGAGTGTGTCTGTCGCACGTCGCACGGCAAAGGGCCTAACTGGCTCCGGCCTACGTTTTCGCCACCACCATCGCCACTTCCGTGCCCTCCGCCACCATCTCGCCGGCACGCACATGGATGGCGGCGACCGTGCCAGCGATCGGCGCGCGCAGGCTGTGCTCCATCTTCATGGCTTCGAGCACCAGCATGGTCTCGCCTTCAGTGACGCTCGCCCCAGCTTCGACCAGCACACGTCCGACCCGGCCGGGCATCGGCGCCAGCACACGGCCGCCCGACCTGCCGGCTTCGCCCTTGCGGATGGGTGGGCGGCCATGCGGGCCGAGACTGCGGATGCGCAGGCGCTCGGCGCCGAAAGCCAGCCAGCGCCAGTCGCCGTCCGAATGCCAATGCGCGCGGGCCCGCATCCCATCGATCTCGGCTTCCAGCCGACCGTCCGGCGTCAGGCGCGCGGCGAGCGCGGCGAAGTGCTGGCCGGGCGTTGCGATGCGGATCAAATGATCGGAGACAGTCAGCCTGATGGCGATGTCCTCACCGGCGAGCTCGTAGTGCTGCTGGAGCACCCGCTGCCCGGCAATCTCGAAGCCGTCCGTCGTGTCCCACGGCGACAGCCCGCGCGAGGGCCTCGCCGCGTGATCGCCGAGCGCTACCAGCGCAAGCGCGAGGGTGGAAGGCGGCGCGGCGCTCTCCAGCAGCTCGGGATGGCGCGCGATCAGGCCGGTGTCGACCTCACCCTCGCGGAAAGAGGCATGATCGAGGAGGCGCAACAGCGCCTCGCGATTGGTGACGATTCCGGCGACCCGCATCTCGCCCAGACCTTTGGCGAGCAGGTCGATCGCATTGGTGCGGTCGGGGGCGTGGGCGATGAGCTTGGCAAGCATCGAATCGTAGTGGATGGCGACCTCGCTGCCGGTCCCCACGCCGGTATCGAGG
>JANNSW010000115.1:0-10080 GCA_031403055.1 Hyphomicrobiaceae bacterium
GCTTCGGCCGCGATGCCGCGAGCGGCGATAGCAGACAACGATCGGTGGTGTTCAGCACGCGCTGACGCCCAAACACGAGGAGAAGTGCCGATGTACACGATCTATGGCCGCAAGACTTCGGGCTCGATGGCGCCGGAGCTGGTGCTGGCCGAGCTTGGCCTCCCCTACGAGCTCGAGCTGGTGGACAAGGAGGCCGCGAGGTCGCCCGACTATCTGCGGATGAACCCGCTGGGCGTCGTGCCCACGCTCCGGCTGCCCACGGGCGAGATCATGATGGAATCGGCCGCCATGGTCATTCATCTGACCTCGGCGCACCCGTCCGGCCTCGCCCCCGCCCCGGGCACGCCGGGGCATGCCAAGTACCTGCAGTGGATGGTGTTCCTCTCCGCCAATCTCTACGAGACGTTCCTGCGCTTTTTTTACAGCGACCGCTACACCAGCGCGGGCGAGAAGGGAGCTGCCGGCGTCAAGGCGAAGGCCGAGGCGGACCTGCATCGCCAGCTCGCCATCGTCGAGAATGCGCTCTCGCCCCATCTACTCGGCACGGACCTCTCCGCCGCCGACCTCTATCTCTGGATGCTGACCACTTGGTGGGACCCGACGCCCGAGGCGATCTATCGGCGCTATCCGAGGATCGGCGCACTTGCCCAGACGATCGCAGCACGACCGGCCGTCCAGAGGGTCGTTGCCGCGAATGCGACATAGCCCCATCGTTCTGGAGCCATAATCAGTTGTCATCTGCTGATAACCGGTGGGAACTGGCGCGGGCCTGACCTGATTGCCGTGTCAGCCGGAGAATTCGATTGATTGTTGGCCCCGGAGTGGTCCGAGGTCTGTTGTACTGGGAGGAATACGTCCGCATGTCCGATATCAAGCGCCTCACATCGCTTGCCCTCGCCGGCAAGCTCAGCCGCCGTGAGTTCATCGTCGGCGCCATCGCCGCTGGTGTGACGGCAACCGCCGCCAGCACCATGTTCACGCGGATCGCCCGCGCCGAGCCCAAGGCCGGCGGCAAGCTGCGCGTCGGCCTCGGTCATGGCGCGACCACCGATTCGCTCGATCCCGCGACCTATCCCGACCAGTTCACCGGCACCTGCTGCTGGGGATCGATGTCGAACTCGCTGACCGAGATCGACGCCAACGGCAACGTCACGCCCGACCTCGCCGAGAGCTTCGAGGGCTCCGACGGCAATAAGAAGTGGACCTTCAAGCTCAGGAACGGCGTCACCTTCCACAATGGCAAGTCGCTGACCGCTGACGACGTGGTCGGCTCGCTCCGCCACCATATGGGCGAAGGCTCCAAGTCGGCCGCGAAATCCGTCCTTTCTGGGATCGCCGACATCAAGGCCGATGGCGCGAACGTCGTCATCACACTGAGTGGCGCCAACGGCGACTTCCCGGCGCTGATGAGCGACTACCACCTGCCGATCATGCCCGTCGCCGACGGCAAGGCCGACTGGCAGTCGGGTGTGCGCACGGGCCCCTACTCGATGGTGAAGTGGGAGCCGGGCGTCCGTGCAGAATTGAAGAAGAACCCGAACTATTATCGCCAGACCTGGTTCGACGAGGTCTCGTTCTCGGTGATCGCCGACGTGGCTGCGCGCACCAACGCCCTGGTGTCGGGCGAGATGGACTACATCGACCGCTGCGACCTGAAGACGGTCGATCTGCTGAAGCAGAACCCCGATGTCCAGGTATCCGTCGCGACCGGCTTTGGCCACTACGTGTTCATCATGAACACCACACAGGCTCCCTTCGATAAGGTCGAGGTTCGCCAGGCACTCAAGTATGCGATCGACCGCGAGGCGATCGTCAAGAAGGTATTCCTCGGCTACGCCAGGGCCGGCAACGACAATCCGATCGCGTCCTCGATCAAGTTCGCGACCAATCCGGAGCCGGTCTACAGCTACAACCCCGAGAAGGCCAAGGAGCTGCTGAAGGCTGCCGGCCTCGACAGCCTCACCATCGATCTCTCCTCCGCCGATGCAGCATTCTCGGGCGCAGTCGATGCGGCACAGCTCTTTGCCGACAGCGCAAAGGCCGCCGGGATCACGATCAACGTGGTCAAGGAAGCCAACGACAGCTACTGGGACGTCGTCTGGATGAAGAAGCCATTCACCGCGTCCTACTGGAGCGGCCGCCCGACCGTGGACTGGATGTTCGCAACGGCCTATGCGGCCGACGCGGCATGGAACGATACGTCGTGGAAGCACCCGCGCTTCAACGAGCTGCTGCTCGCAGCCCGCTCGGAAGCGGACGAGACCAAGCGCGCTGGCATGTATGGGGAGATGCAGCAGATCCTCCACGACGACGGCGGCGTGATCGTGATGGTGTTCAACCAATACGTGGACGCTCATTCCAAGAAGCTCGCGCACGGCGATGTGGTCGGCTCCAACTGGCAGCTCGACGGCATGAAGATCGCCCAGCGCTGGTGGATGGCCTGATCGTCTGATCGGTCTGCACGATTTACGCTGTTTGGACGGGCCGCCGGGCGATCGGCGGCCCGTACGAATTTGTGGCTGGCGTGTGACATGCTTTTTTGCAATGATGGCATGCAGGGACGGATACGCACCAAGAACAAAGGGTATGCGAGAAAATGCACCCACTGGTGACGACGGTACTACAGCGGCTGGCACTTGGCGGTTTGACGCTGTTCCTCGTGTCGATCCTCATTTTCTCGAGCCTCGAGTTCCTGCCGAGCAATTTCGCCAAGCAGATCCTCGGCCAGGCTGCGACGCCCGAGACGGTCGCCGCCTTCGAGAAGGAGATCGGCCTCGATAAGCCCCCGGTCGAGCGCTATATCGGATGGATCACGAAAATCTCCACCGGCGATTTCGGCGAGAGCTTCGCCAGCCGCGAGGGCTACAAGCGCCGCGTCGCCGACATCATCGCACCCCGTCTCTGGAACACGCTCTATCTCGCCGGACTGACCGCCCTGTTCGCAGTGCCACTCGCGCTCTTTCTCGGCGTCATGGCCGCGCTCTACCGCAACAGCCTGTTCGACCGGGTCATCAACTCGATCACGCTGACGACGATCGCGACGCCTGAGTTCTTCATCGCCTACATCCTGATGCTGTTCTTTGCGGTCAAATGGCGCCTCTTTCCCTCGCTCGCCAATGTGACGCCCGAGATGGACTTCATGGAGCGCGCCTATCGCAGCGCCCTCCCCGCACTCACACTGACGCTCGCCATTGTCGCCCACATGATGCGAATGACGCGGGCTGCAATCATCAACCTGATGGCGAGCCCTTACATCGAGATGGCACGGCTGAAAGGCGTATCGGCCTCCCGGATCATCCTGCGCCACGCGCTACCCAATGCCTGGGCGCCGATCGTCAATGTGATCGCGTTCAATCTCGCCTATCTGATCGTCGGTGTCGTGGTCGTCGAGCGCGTGTTCACCTACCCCGGCATCGGGCAATTGATGGTCGATGGTGTGACCTCGCGTGACATCCCCGTCGTGCAGAGTTGCGCGCTCATCTTCGCGGCCACCTACATCTTGCTCAATCTGACGGCGGACATCATATCCATCGTCACCAATCCGAGGCTGTTGAGACCAAGATGAGTGTCGAGGCGCAACACGTACCTAGCCTGATCGAGGATGGCCCGCCCATCCGGGCCAAGCGCAGCACCATGTCGGTGGTGCTGACGACACTCGCCCAGGCCCCGCTGACGGCCTGGTTCGGCATGATCGTGCTGCTCGGCTATGCGATTGCCGCGCTATTTGCCCCTTGGGTCGCTCCCCATGGCGAGTCCGAGGTGTTCGAGCAGCCCTATGCGCCTTGGTCCTACGTCATCGCGATACCAGGATACGTCTATGGCCTGTGCCTCCTCGGCTTGGCCGTTTCATGGTGTCTTCTCGGAGCGGGCGCGGGGATCAAGGGCCGGCGGCTCCTGTGGGTCGCGCTTGCGACCCTCGTCGTCATCCTCATATCGCGTCAATTCGGTTACGATTGGGGCCGCGCTGCCGAGCTTGCCGGCAACCCCTGGATCACCTACACTGGATCGGAGTTTCTGGTCGGCACCGACCAGCTCGGGCGCGACATGCTCTCCCGCCTGATCTACGGCGCACGCAACACCATCGGCATCGCGCTCGCGGCAACGCTGCTCTCCTTCGGCATCGGCGGCACGCTCGGCATGGTTGCCGGCTACACGCGGGGCTGGCTGGATCAGATCCTGTCACGGCTGGTCGACAGCCTGATGTCGATCCCATCGCTCATCTTCGCGCTGATGCTGCTCTCGGTATTCGGCTCGTCCTGGCAGAATCTCATCTTCATCATCGCCGTGCTCGACTCGACCCGCGTGTTCCGGCTCGCACGCGCGCTGACGATGAACATCTCGGTGATGGACTATGTCGAGGCCGCCAGCCTGCGGGGCGAAACGCTGCGCTGGATCATGTTCCGGGAGATCCTGCCCAATATCCTGCCGCCGGTCATCCTCGAGTTCGGGCTCCGCTTCTGCTTCGTGTTCCTGACCATCAGCGCGCTCGGGTTCCTGGGTGTGGGCATCCAGCCGCCGACGGCCGATTGGGGCTCGATGGTCGCCGAGAATGCGACGTTGATCACCTATGGCAACATCACGCCGCTGCTGGCGGCAGGAGCGATCGCGCTGCTGACAGTCGCCGTCAACTTCATCGTCGACTGGTTCCTCCACAAGACGAGCGGCCTCAAGGAGTGACCAGGGAAAACATGACCACCGATCGCGGCAACGGCAATGGCTCGGGAAGGGCTGCCAGCGGCGTCCTCCTCGAGATGAAGAACATCCATATCGAGGGTCAGAGCGACAACGTCTGGCATCCGATCGTCAAAGGCATCAATCTCACGCTGAAGCGCGGCGAGGTGCTCGGGCTGATCGGCGAGTCGGGCGCCGGCAAATCGACGCTCGGGCTCGCCGCCATGGGCTATGCCCGCGGCGGTTGCCGGATCAGCCAGGGCGAGGTGCTGTTCGACGGCGTCGACCTGTTGAAACTCTCCGAGCCCGAGCGCCAGTCCTATCGCGGCGCGCGAATCTCCTACGTGGCGCAGAGCGCGGCGGCCTCCTTCAACCCCGCCCACCGGCTGATCGACCAGTTCTGCGAGATTCCGCTCGAGCACCAGCTGATGTCGCGCAACGTCGCGCAGAAAGAGGCCGTCGAGCTCTACCGCAAACTGCTGATGCCGGACCCCGAGAAGATCGGCTGGCGCTACCCCCATCAGGTGTCGGGCGGGCAATTGCAGCGGGCGATGACCGCGATGGCGATGTCGTGCAAGCCCGACCTCATCATCTTCGACGAGCCCACGACCGCGCTCGACGTCACCACCCAGATCGAAGTGCTGGCGACCATCAAGAGCATCGTCCGCCAGTTCGGCACGGCGGCGATCTACATCACCCACGATCTCGCGGTCGTCGCCCAGATGGCCGACCGCATCATGGTGCTGCGCTACGGCAATCTCGTCGAGGAAGCCAATACGCGCATGATGCTGAGCGCTCCGACCCAGGCCTACACCAAGTCGCTGTGGGCCGTGCGCAGCTTCAAGCGCGCGCAGAAGGCGCTCGCCGGCACGAGCGAGACCTCGATCGTCCACATGGACCACGTCACGGCCGCCTACGGCCCGATGCCGGTGCTCTTCAACGTCTCGTTCCAGATCCACAAGGCCCGCACGGTGGCGGTGGTGGGCGAATCCGGGTCGGGCAAGTCGACCTGCGCGCGCGTCATCACCGGCCTGCTGCCGCCCAAGCAAGGCCGCATCGTCTACAAGGGCCAGGTGCTGCCGCCGTCCTTCAAGCGCCGCACCCGCGATCAGCTGCGCCAAGTCCAGATGATCTATCAGATGCCCGACGTATCGCTGAACCCCAAGCACACGGTGCGCGACACGATCGGCCGGCCGCTGGAGTTCTATCTCGGGCTGACGGGCCGGGAAAAATCGAAGCGCATCGGCCAGCTGCTGGAGCAGATCGAGCTCGAGCCCGATCAATACATCGACCGCCTGCCGGGCGAGCTGTCGGGCGGACAGAAGCAGCGTGTGTGCATCGCCCGCGCGCTCGCCGCCGAGCCCGAGTTCATCATTTGCGACGAGGTGACGAGCGCCCTCGACCAGCTGGTTGCCGAGGGCATCCTGAAGCTGCTCGACCGGCTGCAGCGCGAGCTGAACCTCTCCTACATGTTCATCACCCACGACCTCGCCACGGTGAAGGCGATCGCGGACGAGGTGGTGGTGATGCAAAACGGCAAAGTGGTGGAAGCCGGCCCCAAGGACGAGATGTTCCAGCCACCCCACCACGCCTACACCGACCTCCTGCTCTCCTCGGTCCCCGAGATGGACCCCGATTGGCTCGACCGCACGATTGCCAAGAAGCGGCTGACGGCGGCGGGGAACTGAGCCCGGCCTGCGACGCGGCGGCGGGGTCAGACCCCTTTGCCGACGAGCTTGTGGGATCGATGACGCCCTGCCAAAGGGGTCTGACCCCAACTCACCCGGCCTCACCCGTTCGCCAGCTCCCGTGCGAGCCGATTGTGGTGCTCGATGTGGCTGGGGAGGTCGATGGTCGCGAGGTGCCCGCGCTCGACCACGATCCGGCCATTGATGCCCACACAGCTCGCCTTGACCGGCCCGCAGAACACGAGCGCTGCAACCGGGTCGAACTGGGCCGCACCCGCCATCTCGATCGTGCCCATGTCGTAGGCGGCGAAGTCGGCGGCATAGCCCGGTGTCAATTGCCCGATCTCGGCGGCGCGTCCCAGCACCTCGGCGCCGCCGCGCGTCGCCAGCCTGAGCGCCTCGCGCCCCGACAGGCCCTTGGGATCGCCGCCCACGCGCTGCAGCAGCATGGCTTGGCGCGCCTCGTTCAGCAGATGGCCCGAATCGGTCGAGGCCGAGCCATCGACCCCGAGCCCCACGGGCACGCCCCTGTCGAGCATCCGCCGGATCGGTGCGATGCCCGACGCCAGCCGCATGTTGGAGCACGGGCAATGGGCGACGCCGGTGCGCGAGGCCGCGAACCGGCCGATCTCGGCGTCATCGATCTCAACGCAGTGCGCATGCCAGGTGTCGGCGCCGGTCCAGCCCAGCCGCTCCACGTATTCGACCGGTCTGAGCCCGAACCGCTCGCGGCAATAGGCGACATCCTCCCCGTTCTCCGCCGTATGGGTGTGCAGCCGTACGCGATAGGAGCGGGCGAGCGCGGCCGTCTCGCGCATCAGATCCTCGCTCACCGTGAACGGCGTGCATGGCGCCAGTCCCACCTGCAGCATCGAGAAGGCTTTGGCATCGTGCCACGCCTCGATCACCCGCCTGCTATCGCGGAGAATGAAATCCTCGTCCTCGACCAGGCTGTCGGGCGGCAGCCCGCCCTTCGACCTGCCCATGCTCATCGAGCCGCGCATGGCGTGGAAGCGGATGCCGAGGTCGCTCGCCGCCTCGATCTCGTCCTCGAGCCGCGCCCCGTTGGGAAACAGATAGAGGTGATCGCTCGAGGTGGTGCAGCCCGACAGCATCATCTCGGCGAGGCCCGTCATCGCCGACACGCGGATGTGCTCGGGGCCGAGCCGCTGCCAGATCGGATAGCAGGCGGTCAGCCAGCCGAACAGGCGGGCATCCTGGCCAGCCGGCACCACGCGGGTCAGCGACTGGAACAGATGATGATGGGTGTTGACGAGGCCGGGGATCACGACATGTCCCGCCAGATCGAGCACGATATCGGCCTGCTGGGGCAGGTCGGCGGACGGCCCGACCGCCTCGATCACGCCGTCGCGTGCCAGCAGCCCGCCGCCAGCAATCTCGCGGCCGCGGTCGTCCATGGTGGCGAGCACGAGGGCGTTTTTGACGAGCAGTGTCGGCATCTCTGTCTCCGGTCGAAACGTATGTTGCAGGAGGCTACCGCGAAGTGACGCACGACGCGAGTGTGCGCGGTTGCATCACCGGCAAGGCCGTGTAGGCTCGACTCAAAATCTGAACCAGCCTTGGGAGACACCTCAGATGTCCGCGCTCGAAATCCACCAGTTCCCATGCCTCTCCGATAATTTCGGTGTGCTGATCCGCGATCCGGCGACGAGCTCCGTCGCCTCGATCGATGCGCCGGACGCGGCCGAGGTCGCCAAGCAGCTGAAGGCCAAAGGCTGGAAGCTCACCCACATCCTGACGACCCATCACCACGGCGATCACGTGGGCGGCAATGAGCAGCTGAAGGCCGAGACCGGCTGCACCATCATCGGCCCGCGCGGGGAGGCGGCGAAGATCCCCGGCATCGACAAGCAAGTCGCCGAGGGCGACAGCTTCCGATTTGGCGGCCTCGACGTGACGGTGCTCGATACGCCCGGCCATACCGCCGGCCACATCACCTACTGGATCGCTGCCGCCAAGGTTGCTTTCGTCGGCGATACGCTCTTCTCGCTCGGCTGCGGACGTATCCTCGAAGGTAGCCCCAAGATGATGTGGAACTCGCTCGAGAAGCTGATCGCGCTGCCGCCCGATACGGCCGTCTATTGCGGGCACGAGTACACGCTCGCCAATGCCCGATTCTCGCTGCGGATCGAGCCGGAGAACGCAGCGCTGCGGAAGCGCGCCAAGGAGGTCGAGGCACTACGGGCGGCAGGCAAGCCCACGCTGCCGACCACGATCGGCGCCGAGCTCGCCGCCAATCCATTCCTGCGCGCGGCGAGCCCCGCGATCCGCAAGCAGCTCGGCATGGTGGCGGCCGAGGACTGGCAGGTATTCGCCGAGGTGCGGGAGCGCAAGAACAAGGCGTGATGCGGGCTCGCGGCTTGTGCACCGCCACTCACGTTCGTCATAGCGGCCGCCAGAGGCTCGCCCGCAGCACCCAAACTCACCCTGAGCAGCCAGTCGAGAACCATGTAGAGCCCGACCACCTGCTCCCGGCTGTAGTCCAAGGCATAGAGCCGCCGGACCATGGCCAACTCTGCCGCATACCGGCCGGCCGCATCGCGCTTCGTCGGTGACTGTGCGGTGTCAGGCACTATCAACGAAGTTGCGGACTACGGGCGCCGGGTGCGGGTGCCCGACACCATCAGCTCCGCCTACCTTCAGGTCGAATTCAGACCGTGCCGCGCTGCTCTCGAAAATGATTGAAGTTGTATGCGACGAGGCCTCGACCCATCGCAGCGAGGTACAAATGAACGTCGTCGGTCAACAATTCAACTTTTAGGTCGAGACAGCGCAGCCACGCACAGTCGGCGATACCGATTCGAGGGTATTCCGGCTCTGCGACCACAAAGCGGCTCGGCTCATAGCGTTCGTCCGCCTGCTCCGCGATGACCTTCAATCGTTTGTAAAGTGAGGTTCGATAGGGCTCGACGACTCCGTACCCCAAAAGATTGGATACTTCCGTCAACGCATTCGGCGTTACGACAATCTTGTCGTATGTAGAAATCATCCCAAGCAAGAGATCGAAATCTGCATTCGAATATGCGGTAAGTCTCTTGTGGACTGCAATCAATGATCGTGAGCATGAACCAACAACAAGTAGGATCATCAAATTTGTATCGACTGCTATCACTCTCATACCCACGCCGGCGCTGTTTCCCGATTCCGGATCGAAACCGGCGTTCCGTCCTTGTCCGAAATGCTGACGACTTTTAGATCTCCATATGGGTTTGCTCCAAGTACATCATGCAGAGCACCGGCCGTTCGCCGGTGCATCCTCAAAGTGACATTCCAGGATTTGTCGCCATGGTCGAACCAGATCTCCTCCAGACTTGGCGGAGAGGACGAGTCTTCCGCAAAAACCTCCTGGAAGTGCTGCTTGGCGATCGCAACTGCCTGCTTGGCGTCCATCCTTCGTCTCCTGGCGCCGGCCCACGGCTATGCCGGATCCGCGAGCCGGTTGAAAGCATTGTAGGCGTCCTTGGTTGCGATTACCATATTCGCCACCCAATTGGCCCGCGTTCAGTTCCTCTCCTTGTCCACGAGCTTGTTCTTGCCGATCCAGGGCATCATGGCGCGGAGCTTCACGCCCACGTCCTCGATGGGGTGCTTGGCGCTGGCCCCGCGCATGGCCTTGAAGCTCGTCTGGCCGACCTTGTTCTCGAGCATCCAGTCGCGCGCGAAGCGGCCCGACTGGATGTCGGCGAGGATCTTCTTCATC
>JANNSW010000116.1:0-28884 GCA_031403055.1 Hyphomicrobiaceae bacterium
CGCGCCGGTGCTGCTGGCACTCGGCAACATCGGCGGCAGCGTGCTCGGCGGCCGGCTTGCCGACAGGCTCGGCCCCGGCGTCGCACTCGGCGGCACCAATGCGTTCTCCGCGCTCGCGACGCTGGCGCTCGCCTTCGCTGCCACGCCCCTGCTCGTGCTGGCTCTACTGGCGTGTACTGGCTTTGCCTATGGCGCCCTGATTTCGCTGGTGCCGGCGTTGCTCACACGCCGGCTGGGGCGGGAGACGGGGGCCTGGGCATTCGGCCGGGTGTTCACGGCCTGGGGTGCGGCCGGTTTGCTCGGTCCCTGGCTCGCCGGCGCGCTCTACGACGCCACGGGCGGCTACCGGCTCGCGCTTGCCATAGCCGCAAGCCTTGCCGCGGCGGGCGCCTTGGCCGCGCTGCTCATGACGCACCGGTGCCAAGCACATGCATGAGCGTGCTGGGCACCTGTGACTCCGCCGCAGCGCGAAGGGCGTGAGCTTCGCCGGTCTCGAGCGGCGGTTGGCCGAGATCGAGCAACATCAGTGCAGCGCGGAGCTGCAGCCGCAATGGTTGGGATGAAGCCGGACCAGCTCGGGCTGAAATCAAGCAGCGCCACGCTGGGCTTCGCCCGGCCTACACGGCTAGTCGTCCAACAAATCTGGTGTGATATTGCGCTTGCCGTGTAGTATTCTCAGCAAATAGACCACGTCTTCTTCGACCTCGTAGATCATGAGATATGGCCTTACGACCCAAATACGAACATTGTCGCCGAGGCCGGGGCGCGGAGAACCACTATGGGGAAAGTATTGCAGCCGCTCTGTGCCTCGCTCAATCCGCCTGGCGTACTTCTCCGCTATGCGGCCGCCAGCCTTTTCCGTGAGCTCATGCATGAGCGTGCTGAAATCGCGCCGCGCGGCCGGCATTACGATGACGGCATGAGCCTTCATCAGCGCTCCAGGCGAGCCAAGTGCGCCGCAATCTCGAGCTTGAACTCGTCGAGCGGGATTCCTTCACCCCGCTGTTTCTCGGCAAGCGCTTCGTCGACCAGTGGCTTTGCCCAAGAAATATCCTCGGAAGCTACGAGGAAGCTGTCGAGGGCCGAATTCACTGCCTCCTCGACATTGGCGAAATGCCCTGCCGATACCGCATGACGCAGCTCAGCCAGACGCCTGTCATCAATCTCGATCTTCATCTTGTCAGATTACCACCGACTTGTCGCGTTTCCAAGCTCCGCAGGCTGGCATCATTGGGCAAGCTTCCGCGCCGCCGCATACCCCAGCGCCGCGTTGAGCTTCTCCACGAGATCAGCCGCCGCTTCCGGGATGTTGGTGCCGGGGCCGAACACGGCTTTGGCGCCGGCCGCGAACAGGGCCGGGTAGTCGGCAGGCGGGATGACGCCACCGACGACGATCAGGATATCGCCACGGCCCGCAGCCTCGAGCTCGGCCCTCAGCTCCGGCACCAGCGTCAGGTGCCCGGCCGCCAGCGAGGAGACCCCGACGATATGCACGTCGTTCTCGACCGCCTGGCGCGCCACCTCGGCGAGCGTCGCAAACAGCGCGCCGATATCGACATCGAAACCCAGATCGGCGAAGGCCGACGCGATCACCTTCTGCCCGCGATCATGGCCGTCCTGGCCGATCTTGGCGACCAGGATGCGAGGGCGGCGGCCATCGTGGAAGTAGGCGGCCGCTGAGGCCCAAAGGGCTGAAGCCAAGCATTTCCGATGCCAAGCTTCGCGAAGGGTGCCTTCGTTACCACGACTAGCCGCCCACAGAAGCAAGTTCGACGCCGGTGCAAGCCTATTGCAATGGTTGAAAGTATGCGGTACGAAACAAGAACACCGCCCGCGCGCCACGCGGAGGGTGAGTCCATTGTTGCGACGTTGCGTCAGTTGCCCCTGAGCCGTCGCGAGACGACTGCGCAGTCCGAATCCTCCTTGATTCGGATGCGCTCCGTCAACCCTCGCGGCAGACGACAACTCGAACGATGGAGATCCCCATGTCGGGAATCCTTGGTCTCTTTCCGCCGCATCCTCGGAACGCGCTGGCGGCACGGCCCGTACCAGCCAGGAACGTGCAGGGCACCAGCGGCCATAGGTGCCCTTGCGGCAGCTGGTTGGTGCACTGGTCTACAATCGCCAACCAACTCCCCGGTTCGTGCACTTGCCACGGCTGCACGCAGAGGGCTGTGGTCGGCGGTCACGTGCGGCACGCGAATGCGTTTGACCGGAGCTGGCTCATCGTCCCGCTCTGCGCGTCGTGCAACGCGCGAGACGACGAGCTTATGCTCCGATCGTGGGTGCCGCGAGTACCTGCTTTCGCTGGGCTCTTGTGCGGAACCTGACTTAGGTACACGAGGCGCTCTGGCATCCAACAGGAGTTGTGTGCCAGGGCGTTGCACATTCCATTCCCATCTCAGGGAGGCACGTCCCAATGTGGACAGAATGGACGAACGCCGCCGGACTTGCCTGCGACTTTGCCGGCTTCTGTCTCCTGGGCTACGAATGGTGGCGAGGCTTCACTGACCACCTCGACAACGTTGAGCTGGAGGCGGTGAAAGCAGAGCATCAGGCACGTCAGCGGACTGGACTTTGCCCACCCACCAATCCGTTATCCGCCGGATCAGAAGTCGGTCAGCTTAGAGCAGTCGCGGCTGGGTACCGTTACAAGGCCCGATGCGATTTGGTAATGAGAGGCACTCCTGTCGCAGTGGCATTTGTACTTATCGTTATCGGCTTCGTGCTCCAACTGATCGGTCAGTGGCCTACCGGTTGAGTCGAAGGCGACCTCGATCCAGCTTACTCCGCCGCATACCCCAGCGCCTCGTTGAGCTTGCCCATCAGATCGCTAGCGGCCTCCGGGATGTTGGTGCCGGGGCCGAATACGGCTTTGGCGCCGGCCGCGAACAGGGCCGGGTAGTCGGCAGGCGGGATGACGCCGCCGACGACGATCAGGATATCGCCGCGCCCGGCCGCCTCGAGCTCGGCCCTCAGCTCCGGCACCAGCGTCAGGTGCCCGGCCGCCAGCGAGGAGACCCCGACGATATGCACGTCGTTCTCGACCGCCTGGCGTGCGACCTCGGCGGGCGTTGCGAACAGCGCGCCGATATCGACATCGAAACCCAGATCGGCGAAGGCCGACGCGATCACCTTCTGCCCGCGGTCATGGCCGTCCTGGCCGATCTTGGCGACCAGGATGCGCGGCCGCCGGCCATCATCCAGCTCGAACGCCTCGACCAGCTCGCGAACCTTCCGCACGGCTTTGGACCCTCCTCCAATCTCGGCACGATAGACGCCCGAAACGGCCTTCGATTCAGCGCGATGGCGGCCGAACACCGCTTCCATCGCGAGCGTGATCTCGCCGACCGTCGCTTTGGCGCGCGCTGCTGCCACGGATAATTCGAGCAGGTTCGCCTCGCGTGAGGCTGCGCCTCCAGTCAAGGCGGCGAGCGCGGCTGCCACGCGGGTAACGTCGCGCTCGGCGCGCAGCCTGGCGAGCTTTTCCAGCTGGCGTTCGCGCACCGCCGCGTTATCGACCTGGCGGATCTCGATACCGGAGTCTCCCTCGGCCAGGAACTTGTTGACGCCGACGATAGTCTGGCGGCCGGCGTCGATGCGCGCTTGCGTCCGGGCGGCCGCCTCCTCGATCCGCATCTTCGGCAAGCCCGCCTCGATCGCCTTGGCCATGCCGCCCAGGTCCTCGACCTCTTTGATGTGGGTGAGCGCACGCTGGGCGAGGTCGTGGGTCAGGCGCTCGACGTAGTGACTGCCACCCCAGGGATCGATCACGCGAGTGGTGCCCGTTTCCTGTTGCAGCAGGATCTGCGTGTTGCGCGCGATCCGGGCGGAGAAGTCGGTCGGCAGGGCCAGCGCCTCGTCGAGCGCGTTGGTATGCAGCGATTGGGTGTGGCCTTGGGTCGCCGCCATCGCCTCGATCATGGTGCGGGTGACGTTGTTGTAGACGTCCTGGGCGGTCAGGCTCCAGCCAGAAGTCTGGCAATGGGTCCTCAGCGACAGCGAGCGGTCGTCCTTGGGCGCGAACTCGTCCTGCATGAGTTTGGCCCAAAGCAGGCGTCCTGCCCGCATCTTGGCGATCTCCATGAAGAAGTTCATGCCGATCGCCCAGAAGAAGGAGAGGCGGGGGGCAAAGCTGTCGACGGGGAGGCCTGCCGCGACGCCGGCGCGCACATACTCGATGCCGTCGGCAAGCGTGTAGGCGAGCTCCAGATCGGCTGTCGCGCCGGCTTCCTGCATGTGGTAGCCCGAGATCGAGATCGAGTTGAATTTCGGCATCCGTTTCGCGGCGTAGGCGAAGATGTCGGAGACGATCCGCATCGAGGGACCAGGGGGATAGATGTAGGTGTTGCGCACCATGAACTCTTTGAGGATATCGTTCTGGATCGTGCCGGAGAGTTTTTCCGGGGGCACGCCCTGCTCCTCGCCGGCGACGATGAAGAGCGCGAGCACCGGCAGCACCGCGCCGTTCATGGTCATCGAGACCGAGATCTTGTCGAGCGGGATGCCGTCAAACAGCGTGCGCATGTCGAGGATCGAGTCGATGGCCACGCCCGCCATGCCGACATCGCCCTTGACGCGGGGGTGGTCGGAATCATAGCCGCGGTGGGTCGCGAGGTCGAAGGCGACCGATACGCCCTGCTGGCCGCCCGCGAGGTTGCGGCGATAGAAGGCGTTCGAATCCTCCGCCGTCGAGAATCCGGCATACTGGCGGATCGTCCAGGGTTTCTGCACGTACATGGTCGGATAGGGCCCGCGCACGAACGGGGCGATGCCCGGGAACGTGTCGAGGAAGTCGAGGCCTGCCGTATCCTCCGGCCCGTAGTGGGGCTTGACCGCGATACCCTCGGGGGTCTGCCAGGCCGGCCCGGCGGATGTGGCGCCGGCTCCGTCGGGCCCAGCACTGGCGGCCTCGAAGGCGATGGTGGTGAAATCGGGGATGCGGGTCATCGGCGAGGTCTCTTCGGCTGGCGGACGGCAGCACTTCGCAATGATACTGCAATCGCCGTTTGCCGAATACAGCGGCGGAGGTCAACGGGGGCAACGCATTGTCGAGATTGGTGGCTCACGTGTTGCGTAGTCCCTCGGGCTGCGGCAGAGTGCGGGGATGAGCCTCGATCGGACAGAAATCATCGCACGTTTGCGCGACAGAGCGGATGCCATTCGCGGGCTCGGCGTCACGACGCTCGACCTTTATGGCTCACGCGCACGCGGCGACAACCGACAAACCAGCGATCTCGATGTGCTGATCGACTACGACCACGATCGCAAATTCTCTGTCTATGACCTCGTTGCCGTAAAGCACTTGATCGAGGAGGTGACATCGCTTCCGGTCCACATCTCGACACGAGAGGATTTCTCGGACGGGAACCTCCGTCGTATTGCTCGTGATGCGGTGAGAGTGCTCTAGATGCCGAAGCGTACCATCCGGCGAGAGCTTGGCGACGTCGTCGCACAGATGCTGGATGCCATTAATCGTTGCGAGCGCTTCATCGATGGCATGAGCTACGACCAGTTCCGAAATGACGACAGAACCCATTTTGCGGTCATTCGTTGCCTGGAGATTGTCTCGGAGGCCTCCCGGGACATCCCGAATTCCGTCAAGTCGAAACACAATGGAATTCCGTGGCACCAGATCGCCGACAGCGGCAATGTATACCGGCATGTTTACGATAAAGTAAGCCTTCGGATCGTGTGGGACACAGCTTCAGTTGATTTGCCGAATCTGAAGGCCACGCTATTGGCGATTGATCATGAGTCCGCCACCAACGGCTCCAGCTGAACCAACTCGAAACCAAGAGGCTTCTGGATCGCATGCCCACCCACACGCACCCCCTCGACCCCCTTTCCGCCGCCGAGATCGAGTCCGCCGTCCGCATTGTGCGGGCTCAGGCCGGTCTCGATGGCTCGGCCTGGTTCGAGACGATCTCGCTCGATGAGCCCGAGAAGGCGCTGGTGCGCGACTGGAAACCCGGCAAGCCGATCCCGCGCCGCGCCTTCGTCTGCTGCTACGAGCCCAAGACCAATCGCACTTTCGATGGCGCCGTCGATCTCGTCGCGGGCAAGCTCGAGCGCTGGCGCCACGTGGCAGGGATGCAGGCACGCATCGTGGGCGACGAGTTCCTGCTCGGCGACAGAATCGCCAAGGAGGATCCCCGCTTCGTGGCGGCACTGGCGAAGCGCGGTATCACCGATCTCGACAGCGTCCAGGTCGAGCCCTGGTCGGGCGGCTATTTCGGCTTTCCCGACGAGGAAGGCCGGCGCATCGCCTATGGCCATTGCTCGGTCGCGAGCCCGGATAACTCCTATGGCCGGCCGATCGGCAACCTGCATCCCGTTTTCGATCTGGCGGCGCAGAAGCTGTTGCGGGTCGATGATCTGGGCGAGGTGCCGCTGCCGCCCGCGCACGAAGCCTTCCGCAAGCCGAAGGCGCCGCGCAAGGACGTGAAGCCGCTCGAGATCACACAGAAGGAGGGGCCGAGCTTCACGGTCGAGGGGCGGCTCGTGCGCTGGCAGCGCTGGAGCCTCCGTGTCGGCTTCCAGCTGCGCGAAGGCCTCGTGCTGCACGACATCGGCTACGAGGACAAAGGCAAGGTGCGGCCGATCATCTACCGCGCCTCCATGTCCGAGATGGTGGTGCCCTACGGCGATCCGACCGGCTCGCACTACCGCAAGAACGCCTTCGACGTCGGCGAGTACGGCGTCGGTCAGTATCTCGATCCCTTGAAGCTCGGCTGCGATTGCCTGGGGCTCATCCACTATTTCGATGCCGTCGCGCATGACTGGCACGGGCGGCCCCGCACCATCGAGAACGCCATCTGCATGCACGAGGAGGACTATGGAATCCTGTGGAAGTACAAGGATTTCACGGCCGACGCCTACGCCGTGCGCCGCTCGCGCCGCCTCGTCATCTCGTGCCTGTCGACCATCGGCAACTACGTCTACGGCTTCTTCTGGTACTTCTACCAGGACGGCACGATCGGGGTCGAGGTGAAGGCGACCGGCATCCCGTTGCCAGCCGCGATCGCGCCCGGTGCCGGGACGCCGCACGGCGCTCCGATGGCGCCCGGAATCGATGGCACCGTGCATCAGCACATTTTCTCCTACCGCTTCGACATGGCCGTCGATGGCGATAGCAACGCCGTGCGCGAGGTCGACTTCGAGAAGGTGCCGATGGGCAAGGGCAATCCCCACGGCAACGCGATCCGCATCGTCGAGACGGCGCTCGCGACCGAGAGCGCGGCGCAGCGCGAGACCGACAACGCGCGGGCGCGCTACTGGAAGATCGTCAATCCGGGCTCGATCAACCGCCTCGGCAAGCCGGTCGCCTACAAGCTGGTGCCCGGCACCAACGCTGTTCCGTTCCTCGATCCGGAATCGCCCGTCGGCAAGCGGGCCGGCTTCATGTTCAAGCATTTCTGGGCGACCCAGTATGCGCCCGACGAGCTCTATGCGGCGGGCTGGTATCCCAACCAGCATCGCGGCGGCGACGGCCTGCCAGCCTATGCCGCCAGCGACCGCAAGCTCGAGGGCAAGAACGTGGTGGTCTGGTATACGCTCAACTATCACCACCTGCCGCGCCCCGAGGACTGGCCGGTGCAGCCGACCGTCTACGCAGGCTTCCACTGGATGCCGGTCGGCTTCTTCGATCAGAACCCCGCGCTCGACGTGCCCGAGAGCCGGTCGGAGCAGGCCTGCTGCAACGATTGAGCTGGTAGCGGCCAGTCAGCTCCCGCCTTCCCGCCCGAGAGCCGGGATCGAGGGCTCGATGCGGCAGCCACCCGTGCCGTGAGCCAGGGGCGTGCATACCGCTTGTCGTGCCGAAGGCGCGCGCTTTCGGCACGACGGCTTGCTGGGGGAAACGGTACAGGAAGCAGCTCGCCGGATTTCGTCGAGGGCCGCGCGGGAGCGATTACCGCCTGGAAGGCTCGGCGAAGGAGTACCGGGTTCAGGCCGCGGCCTCGCCGCCGGCTGCTTGCGATGCGGCGTGCCGGGCGCGATCCTCGCTACCCTTGGCCGCCTCGTTGCGCTCGACCAGCTCGATCACAGCCATCGGGGCCGCATCGCCCTGGCGGAAGCCCGCCTTCAGCACGCGCGTATAGCCACCGGCCCGCGTCTTGTAGCGGGGCGCCAGATCGTCGAACAGCTTCTTGACCATATCCTCGTCGCGCAGCCGAGCTGCCACCAGCCGGCGGGCATGCAGGTCGCCGCGCTTGCCCAGCGTGATCAGCTTCTCCACGATCGGCCGCAGATCCTTGGCCTTGGGCAGCGTCGTCACGATCTGCTCGTGGCGCAGCAGCGAGGCGGCGAGGTTCTGGAACATCGCCTTCCTGTGGCTCTGGGTGCGATTGAACTTGCGGTGGGCATTGCCGTGGCGCATGGGCTTTTCCGTTCGTTGTGAGTTGCGAGTTGTGAGTTGTGAGTTGCGAGTGGTGGTGCCACGACCAGACACCACTCACAACTCACGCGCCTTTCAGTAATGGTCCTCGAAGCGCTTGGCCAGCTCCTCGATGTTGTCCGGCGGCCAGTTGGGCACCTCCATGCCGAGATGGAGGCCCATGCCGGCCAGCACTTCCTTGATCTCGTTCAGCGACTTGCGCCCGAAGTTCGGCGTGCGCAGCATCTCGGCTTCCGTCTTCTGGATGAGATCGCCGATGTAGACGATGTTGTCGTTCTTCAGGCAGTTGGCCGAGCGCACCGAAAGCTCGAGCTCGTCCACCTTCTTCAGCAGCGCCGCGTTGAACTCGAGGTCGGGCACCCGATTCTCGGCGCTGGCCTTCTGCGGCTCCTCGAAGTTGATGAAGATCGAGAGCTGATCCTGCAGGATGCGGGCGGCCAGCGCCACGGCATCGTCGGCGCGGATCGAGCCGTCCGTCTCCACCTGGAGGGTCAGCTTGTCGTAGTCGAGGATCTGGCCCTCACGGGTGTTCTCGACCCGGTAGGAGACCTTCTTGACCGGGCTGTAGAGGCTGTCGACGGGGATGAGGCCGATCGGGGCGTCGTCGGGGCGGTTGCGCTCGGCGGGGACATAGCCCTTGCCCATTGCCGCCGTGAACTCCATGCGGATGGAAGCCCCCTCGTCGAGGGTGCAGATCACGTGGTTGGGATTGAGCACCCGCACGTCCGATGAGACCTCGATGTCGCCGGCCTTGGCGACGCCCGGCCCTTCCTTGCGGAGCACCATGCGCTTCACACCATCGGAATGAACCTGAAGCGAGATCTCCTTGATGTTGAGGACGATATCGGTCACGTCCTCGCGCACGCCGGGGATCGAGGAGAACTCGTGCAGCACGCTGTCGATGTGGACGGTGGTGATGGCGCCACCCTGGAGCGAGGACAGCAGAATTCGCCTGAGCGCATTGCCCAGCGTGGTGCCGAAACCGCGCTCCAACGGCTCGGCGACGAGAGTCGCGGAGCGGGAGGCATCGCGGCCGGCCTGGATCTCGAGCTTCTGCGGCTTGATCAGGTCCTGCCAGTTCTTATGCAGTGCTGCTGTTGCCATGGACTTGAACCTTCTCGTTCTCGCGGATTGTCTCCGGGCTCACGAAGCGCCTGGCGCCGGGCCTGGATGTCCGCACTCGTCTTGCCGCCAGCCATCGTGCTCCAGCGGCCGGTGTGCTGCTCCAACGACTGCCCGGGGAAAGCTGCAGGGCCGGGGAGCAACGGGTCGTCTTGCGCCATCATATCGAGGGCAAGCGCTGATCGAGCGCTCAGACCCGGCGGCGCTTGCGCGGCCGGCAGCCATTGTGGGGGATCGGCGTCACGTCGCGGATCGACGTCACCTGGAAACCGACGGCCTGCAGCGCGCGCAGTGCCGACTCGCGCCCGGAGCCGGGTCCCGTGACCTCGACCTCGACCGTGCGCATGCCGTGCTCCATCGCCTTCTTGCCGGCATCCTCGGCCGCCATCTGGGCGGCATAGGGCGTCGATTTGCGCGAGCCCTTGAACCCCATCGTTCCCGACGACGACCAGGCGATCGTATTGCCTTGCACATCGGTGATGGTGATCATGGTGTTGTTGAACGAAGCGTTCACATGCGCTACGCCCGAGGCGATGTTCTTTTTTTCGCGACGGCGGACTTTGCCGCCGGCCTGTTGTGCTTCCTTGGCCATAAACTACTCTTGGTATCCGTGTTCCGGGTTGCGTGCTCGTCAATCGCTGCTCGCGATCAGGCCTTTTTCTTGCCTGCGATCGCCTTGGCGGGACCCTTGCGGGTCCGCGCGTTGGTATGGGTCCGCTGACCGCGCACCGGCAGGCCGCGCCGATGGCGCAGGCCGCGATAGGTGCCGAGGTCCATCAGGCGTTTGATGTTCATCGAGACCTCGCGCCGCAGATCGCCTTCGACCACGTACTCGCGGTCGATCGTCTCGCGCACCTGCAGCACCTCGGCATCGCTCAACTGGTTCACGCGCCGCTCCGGACCGATGCCGACTCTGAGACAGATATCCTTGGCGAACTTCGGCCCGATACCGTGGATGTAGGTCAACGCGACGACGACGCGCTTGTTGGTCGGGATGTTCACGCCAGCGATACGAGCCACTTTGTCTCTCCTCAGAGTCTGGTATCGCAGCCGACTGGCCGACCGATCCCGGTGCGATCCGGATCGGAGCCGGATGCAGAAAACCTTGTCCCGATGCACGAAAATCGGCGTCGCGGGCCAAACGCCCGGCGCCGATCGAACGATCCTACGTCGCGAGATGGCCCTTGTAGCCGAGCCGGCCCCTTGTCGTCAACACGTCATCAATCCTCAGTTGCTCGACCTCAGCCGTTGGCCGCGTCGATGATACGATCGATCTCAGCCGTCACCGCCGCGACCGCGGCCATGCCGTCGATGGTGGCGAGATTGCCCTTGCAGAAATAATAGCCGATCAGCGGGGCCGTCTCCTTGTAGTAGGCGAGCAGCCGCGTCCGCAGCGTCTCGGCACTATCGTCGGCGCGGCGCTTGAACTCGCTCGAGCCGCAGCGGTCGCAGACACCAGCCTTGGCTGGCAGACGCGCCGTGTCGTGATAGCCCTCGCCGCAGTTTGCACAGGTGAAGCGGCCGGAGATGCGCCGCACCAGCTCCTCGTCGTCGACCTTCATCTCGATCACGGTGTCGAGGCGACGCCCCTTCGTGACGAGCATCTGCTCGAGTGCAGCGGCCTGCGCGAGCGTACGCGGAAAGCCGTCGAGGATGAAACCCTTGGCGGCATCCGGCTGGCCGATCCGGTCGGCGACGATGCCGATCACCACGTCGTCGGGAACGAGCTTGCCCGAGTCCATGATCGCCCTGGCGCGCTTGCCGACCTCGGTGCCGGCGGCAACCGCAGCCCGCAACATGTCGCCAGTGGAAAGCTGGACGAGGCCGCGCCGCCGTTCGAGCTCCTTGGCCTGCGTACCCTTGCCGGCTCCCGGGGGGCCGAGCAGCATCAGGTTCATCGTCTCCTCCCGCCGCCACGGCCGGGGGACGGCTTGTCGGTCCTCGCTCCTTTCAGCTTCGCCTTCTTGATCAGTCCTTCGTACTGATGGGCGAGCAGATGGCTCTGGATCTGGGCGACCGTATCCATCGTCACACTGACGACGATCAGCAGCGAGGTGCCACCGAAATAGAAGGGGAAGCGTGCCTGCGAGATCAGGAACTCCGGCAGCACGCACACCGCTGCCAGATATGCGGCGCCGGCCACCGTGATGCGGGTGAGCACATAGTCGATGTACTCGGCCGTCTTCTGGCCGGGCCTGATGCCGAGGATATGCCCGCCATACTTCTTCAGATTGTCGGCCGTGTCGTGCGAGTTCATGACCACGGAGGTGTAGAAGAAGCAGAAGAACACGATCAGCACCACGTAGACCAGCATGTAGAGCCAAGCGCCGCGGCCGAGCAGGGCGTTCAGCGTCAGCAGCCAGTCGGAAGCGCCGGTCGCCTGTCCCTGGAAGCCCGTCAGCGTCGCCGGCAGCAGCAGCAGCGAGGAGGCAAAGATCGGCGGAATGACGCCAGCCGTGTTGAGCTTCAACGGCAGATGCGAGGTGTCGCCCTGCATCATCCGGCTGCCGACCTGGCGCTTGGGATACTGCACCAGCAGCCGGCGCTGGGCCCGTTCCATGTAAACGATCGCGGCGATCACCATGATCGCACCGGCAAAGAAGGCGACGACCCCGTACCAGGGCAGGTCGCCCGTGCGGCTCAGCTCCAGCAGGCCGACGGCGGCTGCCGGCAACTCCGCGACAATGCCCGCGAAGATGACGAGCGAGATGCCGTTGCCGATCCCGCGCGCGGTGATCTGCTCGCCGAGCCACATCAGGAACATGGTGCCCCCGACCAGCGTGATCACGGTCGTCGCGCGGAAGAACCAGCCGGATTCGATCACCAGATTGGAGGATTCGAGCCCCACCGCAATCGCATAGGCCTGGACGGTGGCGAGCAGCACCGTGCCGATGCGTGTATACTGATTGATCTTCTTGCGGCCGGATTCGCCTTCCTTCTTCAGCTCCTCCAGCGGCTTGTAGACCGAGGTCAGCAGCTGCATGATGATGGAGGCGGAGATGTAGGGCATGATGCCGAGCGCGAAGATCGCCATCCGCCCGACCGCGCCACCCGCGAACATGTTGAACATGCCCAGGATGCCGGCCTGGTTCTGCTGGAAGGCCTGGGCGAGCTTGGCCGGATCGATGCCCGGCAGCGGGATGTAGGTGCCGAACCGGTAGACGAGCAGCGCCCCCAGCGTGAACCAGATGCGGCGTTTCAGCTCGTCGGCCTTGCCGAAAGCTGAAAAATTGAGATTGGCGACGAGCTGTTCGGCGGCCGATGCCATGCGTTCACACTCCTGGTGTTCCGTCCCATTCATTCGATTCCGGCGAAGCTGGATCAATGAATGGAAAGACGGAACATAAACAAAGAATTGGCTAGTGGGCTGGCCATTCATTTGGGGTACCAAATGAATGAGTCAGAACACTAGGCGGCTGAGGGCTCTGCCGAGCCACTCGCCCTCTGACCTGACACGCCCGCTGCCCGACGAAGGTGGCCCGATCCCCTTCCAGAACCAGCTCTCCCGCGCCGCCCCTCTTCTCGCGGGCCGATCCCTTCGCAGGCAAGTCCTTTCGTACGAGGAGCCCCCGAGCGCTTTCGCGCAGGATCGCGCGCTGCGAGCTCCCTCGCGTCAATCCGCGGCTTTCTCGGACTTCGTCTTGTTCTTTTTGTCCTTCTTGCCCTTTTTGGCTTTCGCCTTCAACTCGCTTTCGTCCTTGGCCTTGCGCAGCATTTTCACCGTGCCACCTGCCTTGGTGACGGCAGCGGCCGCGGTCTTTGTCGCATAGGAGACCTCGATCTGCAGGCGCGCCTTCAACTCGCCTTCACCCAAGAGCCGCAGCCCATCCTTGCGGCGGCGCAGCAGGCCTGCCTCGACGAGGCTCTCCACAGTCACCGGCTTGTCCGCCGCAATCCGTCCGGAATCGACTGCCGCCTGCACGTCACCCACGTTCAGCTCGTTGAAGTCCTCGCGGAATGGATTGTTGAAGCCGCGCTTGGGTAGGCGCCGGTGAAGCGGCATCTGGCCACCCTCGAAGCCATTGATGCGCACGCCGGTGCGGGCCGTCTGGCCTTTGCCGCCGCGTCCGCCGGTCTTGCCTTTGCCGGAGCCGATGCCGCGACCGAGGCGCTTGCGCTGCCTGCTCGAGCCCGGATTGTCGTTCATCGCGTTGAGACGCATCTGGCCTCTCCTGCTTCTTTCCTGATGGTCCACGCCAAGGCGGGACGATTGACTGACGACCCGCTAGTGTTCCCTCTCATTCATTCGATTCCGCTGAAGCTGGATCAATGAATGGTAAGAGGGAACACAAATCAAAGAGCTGGCTAGCGGGCTGGCCATTCATTTGGGGTACCAAATGAATGAGCCGGAACTCTAGTTGACGACCCGCACCAGGTGCGGAATCTTGCGTATCATGCCGCGCACCTCGGGCGTATCCTCGAGGGTGGAGCGACTGCGGATCTTGTTGAGGCCAAGCCCGATCAACGTGCCCCGCTGCCCGGCCGTGCGCCGTGCCGGGCTCCCGATCTGCTCCACCGTCACCGTCTTACCGGACTTCTTGTCGGCCATGTCACGTCACCTTCTCGAGTCTCATGTGGCCGCGTGGCGCTCGTTTGCTTCACGTCGGCCAGCGTCACCTTCGCCGGCAGCCACCGCTGTTGCCGGCAGGAGCCCCCGCTTGCCTCGGCCTCAGCCCGCGTCGCCGCCCTGGCCCTCGACGGTCTCACCTTCCGACGCTCCATCCCGGCGCCGCGAGATGATGTCCGACACCTTCTTGCCACGGCGAGCCGCGACCGAGCGGGGGCTGTCCTCGCGGCGCAGTGCGTCGAACGTGGCGCGCACCATGTTGTAGGGATTGGAGGTGCCGACAGACTTGGCGACCACGTCCTGCACACCCAGCGTCTCGAACACGGCGCGCATCGGGCCGCCGGCGATGATGCCGGTGCCGGCGGGAGCCGCGCGCAGGATCACTTTGCCCGCACCATGGCGGCCCTTCACATCGTGATGGAGGGTCCGGCCTTCACGCAGCGGCACCCTGACGACGGCACGCTTGGCCGCATCGGTCGCCTTGCGGATCGCCTCGGGCACCTCGCGGGCCTTGCCGTGACCGAAGCCGACGCGCCCCTTCTGGTCGCCGACGACGACGAGCGCGGCAAAGCCGAAGCGTTTGCCACCCTTCACCACCTTCGCCACGCGATTGATGTGGACGAGCTTGTCGACGAACTCGCTGTCGCGCTCGTCGCGCCGGTCATTGCGGTCGCCGCGATCGCGCGAGCGGCGGTTGTCTCCTCCGCCTCCGGGGGTACGTGCCACGTGTAGGTCCTCTTTCCTGTCAGAAGTTGAGACCGACCTCGCGCGCGGCATCGGCCAGCGCTTTGATCCGTCCATGAAACATGTAGCCGCCGCGGTCGAACACGACATCCTTGATGCCGGCCTTCAACGCACGCTCGGCAACGAGCTTGCCGACCTCGATCGCCGCCGCCATGTCGGCGCCGGTCTTCAGCTTGGCCCGCAGATCCTTGTCGAGCGACGAGGCGGCGGCCACGGTACGGCCGGCCGCGTCGTCGATCACCTGAGCGTAGATGTTCTTCGATGAGCGGTAGACCGACAGCCGAGGCCGGTCGCTCGCCACCTTTTTCAAGTTGCGGCGGACACGGGACTTGCGCCGCTCCGCTTGTGTCATTTGTGCGTGCATGATCCGAACCGCTACTTCTTCTTGCCTTCCTTGCGGAAGATGAATTCACCCTTGTAGCGTACGCCCTTGCCCTGGTAGGGCTCGGGTTTACGCCACGATCTGATCTCGGCCGCCACCTGGCCGACCATCTGCTTGTCGATGCCGGTGATGACGACCTCGGTCGGCTTCGGCAGCTCGATCTTGATCCCATCGGGGATCTGGAAGTTGACCTCGTGGCTGAGGCCAAGCTGGAGATTGAGCTCCTTGCCCCTCAAGGCGGCGCGATAGCCCACGCCGTGGATCTCGAGCGCCTCGCGATAGCCCTCGGTCACGCCGACCATGATGTTCTGCACCAGTGTGCGCGACATGCCCCACATGGCACGCGCGCGCTTGGACTCGTCGCGCGGCGATACGCTGACGCCATCGGCCGTCATCTCGACGGCAACCTCCTTGACGAGCGCGATCGCCAGCTCGCCCTTGGGACCCTTGGCCTTGATCGTCTGTCCGACGACACTGGCCTGGACCGCCTTGGGCACCGAGACCGGCCGCTTTCCGATACGGGACATCCGAGTTCCTTTCCTTCGCGTGCCTCGCGGGCCCTCAGAAGACGCTGCAGAGAATCTCGCCACCGACGTTTTCGGCGCGAGCGCGGGAATCCGACATCACGCCCTTGGGTGTCGACAGGATCGACACGCCGAGGCCGTTCGCCACGTTCGGCAGGTTTTTCACGGCGGAATAGACGCGCCGGCCCGGCTTCGAGATGCGGGTGATCTCGCGAATGGCTGGCTCGCCATTGTAGTACTTCAGCTCGATCTCGAGCTCGCGCTTGCCGCCGCCATGGTCGACCTCGGCGTAGCCACGGATATAGCCTTCTTCGGCCAGCACGTCGAGCAAGTGCTGACGCAGGCTCGACGCGGGCGTCGAGACCTTCGGCCGCTTGCGCTCCTGCGCATTGCGGATCCGGGTCAGCATGTCGCCAATCGGGTCGGTCACAGCCATCTGCTGCTTTCCTCTTCTTTTCTTGCTTCTCTAGTGTTCCGTCTCATTCATTCGATTCCAGCGAAGGTGGATCAATGAATGGAAAGAGGGAACACAAACAAAAATTGACTAGTGGACTGGCCATTCATTTGGGGTACCAGATGAATGAGTCAGAACGCTAGCAGCCGATTACCAGCTCGACTTCACCATGCCAGGGATCAGACCCCGGGAGGCGAGATCGCGCAGCGCCATACGGCCCACTTTCAGCTTGCGATAGTAGCTGCGTGCGCGGCCAGTCAGCTCGCAACGGTTCCTGATACGGGTCTTGGACGAATTGCGCGGCAACTCGGCAAGCTTCAAGCGCGCGGCGAAGCGCTCCTCGCTCGGCTTGCTCATATCCTCCGCGATCGTCTTCAGACGCTTGCGCTTGTCGGCGAACTGCGCAACGAGGCGGCGCCGCCTGTTGTTCTTCTCGATCGAGCTCGTCTTCGCCATAAGTCCTCCAATTGCAACCGGTTCCCGCGTGGTGCGGGCCTAGCTGCGGAACGGAAAGTTGAAACCGCGCAACAGCTCGCGCGCCTCGTCGTCGGTACGGGCGGTGGTGCACACGATCACGTCCATACCCCAGACCTGATCGACCTTGTCGTAATCGATCTCGGGAAACACGATGTGCTCCTTCAGCCCGAGCGCGAAGTTGCCGCGACCATCGAAGCTCTTGGGGTTCAGCCCGCGGAAGTCCTTGACGCGGGGCAACGCGATCGTCACCAGCCGGTCGAGGAACTCATACATCCTCGCCTTGCGCAGCGTCACCTTGCAGCCCAGCGCCATGCCGTCGCGCACCTTGTAGGTGGCGATCGACTTGCGCGCGCGCGTGATGACCGGCTTCTGGCCCGCGATCAGCGCGAGATCGGCTGCAGCCGCCTCCACCTTCTTGCGGTCGCCAACGGCCTCGCCGATGCCCATGTTGATCACGATCTTGTCGATGCGGGGGACCTGCATCGGGTTCTTGTAGCTGAACGTCTTGACCAGCTTCTCCCGCACCACTTTGTCATAGTGCGTGCGCATGCGCGGCACGTAGCCGGCCGGCCGGGGCTTGGCCGGAGCAGCAGGTGTCGCGGCGGCCGCCTTGCCGCCCTTCTTGGCGCCTGGCTTGGGTGGCTTGCCGGTCGGGGGTGCCTTGCCCGCGCCTTCCTTGCCAACCGGTTTCTTGGTCTCGTCGCTCTTGTCGCTCTTAGCCATCGATCACCTCGCCCGAGCGTTTGGCCACGCGCACCTTGCGTCCATCCGCCAGCGTCTTGAAGCCCACGCGCGTCGCCCGATCCTCGCTGGGATCGAGAATTGCAATATTGGAGATGTGGATCGGCGCCTCCTTGGCGAGGATCCCGCCTTCCTGGCGCGCCGTCTGCTTCTGGTGGCGGCGAACCACATTCACACCTTGAACGACAGCTCGGTTCTCGTCGGGGATGACCCTGAGGACCTCGCCCTTCTTGCCTTTGTCGCGACCGGTGACGACGATCACCTTGTCGCCCTTCCTGATCTTGAGCTTAGTCATGCTCTAGAGCACCTCCGGGGCGAGCGAGACGATCTTCATGTGGTTGCGGGCGCGCAACTCGCGCGTCACGGGTCCGAAAATACGCGTGCCGACCGGCTCGCCGTTGGGGTTGACGAGCACCGCGGCGTTGCGGTCGAAGCGGATGAAGCTGCCGTCCTGGCGCCGGATCGGGAACGCCGTGCGCACGATGATCGCGCGCATGACCTGGCCCTTCTTGACGCGCCCCTTGGGGATCGCCTCCTTGACCGCAACCACGATCGTATCGCCGACGGTCGCATAGCGCCGCCTCGATCCGCCGAGCACCTTGATGCATTGCACGCGCCGCGCACCCGAGTTGTCGGCGACGTCGAGATTGGTCTCGACTTGGATCATTGTCTTTCGCCCTTCCGTTCCCATTCCGGGGCAGCGCCCGGCCTCAACCTGTCACCTGGGCGAGACGTCCCGCCAGGCGATCGGGGCCGGGCCATTGCGTGCCTTGCCCCATCGTCAATCGAGCGCGCTCAAGCGCCAGCCTCGCCGTCCTTCAGCACCACCCAGCGCTTCAACTTGGATATCGGCCGCCCTTCGATGATGCGCACCGTGTCGCCCGTTTTCGTCGCATTCTCTTCGTCATGGGCATGGTAGGTCTTCGATTGGCGCACCGTCTTCTTCATCACCGGATGAATGAAGCGTCGTTCAACCTTGACCACACGCGTCTTGGCGTTCTTGTCGGAGACGACAACGCCCTGGAGCACTCGTTTCGGCATCTTGCTCGTCCTTCAGACCTTGGCTTCGGCCAGCCGCTTCTGGCGCTGGATCGTCATCAGTCTTGCGACGTCGCGACGAACCTCACGCACGCGCGAGGTTTTCTGGAGCTGGTTGGTCGCACGTTGGAAGCGCAGGTTGAACTGCTCTTTTTTCAGCTTCAGCAGCTCGTCCTCGAGCTGGTCGAGGCTGAGATCGCGCATGGCACCCGGTTTCATCGCCTCTCTCCTCAATGTTCGCCTAGACGGGCGACGACGCGCGTCCTGATCGGCAGCTTGGCGGCGCCCAGCTCGAGCGCCTCGCGCGCCGTCGCCGGCGGCACACCGTCGATCTCGAACATGATCCGGCCCGGACGCACCCGGCATGCCCAGAACTCCGGCGATCCCTTGCCCGAGCCCATCCGCACCTCGGTCGGCTTCTTCGACACCGGCAGATCGGGGAAGATGCGGATCCAGACCCGGCCAGCCCGCTTCATGTGGCGCGTGATGGCACGGCGCGCGGCCTCGATCTGGCGCGCGGTCAGCCGCTCCGGCTCCATCGCCTTCAAGCCGTGGGAGCCGAAGTTGAGCGCGGTTCCGCCCTTGGCCACGCCACGGTTGCGGCCCTTGTGAGCCTTGCGGAATTTGGTTCGCTTGGGTTGCAGCATGGGAATTGTCCTCGATCGAGCCTAGCGGCCCTCGGCCTCACGGCGTCCACCACCAGATCGCTGTCCGCCGCCACTTTCCTGCAGCTCGGTCAGCCGGCGCTCGTGCGCCATCGGATCGTGCTCCAAAATCTCGCCCCGGAAGACCCAGACCTTGACGCCGATCACGCCATAGGCGGTGCTCGCCAGTGCCGTGCCGAAATCGATGTCGGCACGCAGCGTGTGCAGCGGCACGCGACCTTCGCGATACCACTCGGTCCGCGCGATCTCCGCGCCGCCGAGACGGCCGGCCACGTTGACCCGGATCCCGAGCGCGCCCATGCGAACCGCCGACTGCACCGAGCGCTTGATCGCGCGCCGGAACGCGATGCGGCGCTCGAGCTGCTGGGCGATCCCTTCGGCGATCAGGGTCGAGTCGAGCTCGGGTTTCCTGATCTCCATGATGTTGAGGAACACCTCGCTGCTGGTCAGCTCGGAGAGCTGCTTGCGCAGCTTGTCGATGTCGGAGCCCTTTTTCCCGATCAGGATGCCGGGGCGAGCGGTGTGGACCGAGATCCGGCACTTCTTGTGCGGCCGCTCGATCACGACCTTGGAGATACCCGCCTGCCGGCGCTGCTTCATGATGAAGTCGCGGATGCGGAAATCCTCGTGCAGCAGCTTGGCGTACTCGCCCCTGCTCGCATACCAGCGCGAATCCCAGGTGCGGTTGATGCCGACGCGCAACCCGATCGGATTGATCTTCTGACCCATGTCCTACTCCTCAGCCGACGCTGCGGCGCGCGGTGCGCCCTTGCCGCGGCGGGCGGCTTCTGCCTCGAAATCCTTCTCGGCAACGATGATCGTCAATTGCGAGAAATGCTTCTCGACACGACCGGCTCTGCCGCGGCCACGTGCCTGCAGCCGCTTCATCACGATGCGCTTGCCGACATGGGCCTGGGCCACGACCAGGCTATCCACATCGAGCTGATGATTGTTCTCGGCATTGGCGATCGCGCTCTCGAGGGTCTTCTTGACCTCGACGGCGACGCGCTTCTGCGTGAAGGTCAGATCCGCCAGCGCCCGGTCGACCTTCTTGCCGCGGATCAGTTGCGCGACGAGATTGAGCTTCTGCGGGCTCGAGCGAATGAGCCTGTTCACGGCCTTGGCCTCGTTGTCCGCCAGATCGCGTTCACGTTTGGGCTTGCCCATGGCTATTTCTTCACCGCTTTCTTGTCTCCCGAATGCCCCTTGAAGGTGCGCGTCGGGGAGAACTCGCCGAGCTTGTGGCCCACCATGTCCTCGGAGACGAGGACGGGCACGTGTTTCATGCCGTTGTGGACGCCGAAGGTCAGGCCCACGAACTGGGGCAGGATCGTCGAGCGCCTGCTCCAGGTTTTGATCACTTCCTTGCGTCCCGACGTACGAACCTTCTCGGCCTTCTTGAGGAGGTAGCCGTCGACGAACGGGCCTTTCCAGACAGAACGGGTCACCGTGGCTCTCCTAGCGCTTCTTCTTCAGGTGGCGGCTGCGGACAATATACTTCTCGGTCGCCTTGTTCTGGCGGGTTCTCTTGCCCTTGGTCGAGATGCCCCAAGGGGTCGCCCAGTGCTTGCCGCCCTTGGTGCGGCCGCCATTGGGGTGATCGACCGGGTTCATGGCGATCGAGCGCACGGTCGGGCGCAGGCCGAGCCAGCGGCTGCGGCCGGCCTTGCCGATCACCTGGTTCATGTGGTCCGGGTTGGATACCGCTCCCACCGTCGCCATGCATTCGGCGCGCACGAGCCGGGTCTCGCCCGAGTTGAGCCGCAGGATCGCAAAACCCTGGTCGCGACCAACCAGCTGGGCATAGGTACCCGCCGAGCGCGCGAGCTGCCCGCCTTTGCCGATCTTCAGCTCCACGTTGTGCACGATCGTGCCGATCGGCATCGCGGCGAGCGGCATGGCGTTGCCGGGCTTCACGTCGACCTTCTTGCCGGCGACGACCATGTCGCCGGGGCCCAGGCGCTGTGGCGCGAGGATATAGGAGAGATCGCCGTCCTCGTACTTGACGAGGGCGATGAATGCGCTGCGATTGGGATCGTACTCGAGCCGCTCCACTTTCGCGGGCATGTCGTGCTTGGCGCGGCGGAAGTCGACGAGGCGGTAGGCCTTCTTGTGGCCACCGCCATGCCGGAAGGCGGTGAGGCGGCCATTGTTGTTGCGGCCGCCCGAGCGCGATTTGCCCTCGACCAGCGACTTGACCGGCTTGCCCTTCCAGAGATGGCTGCGATCGACCAGCACCAGGTGCCGGAGCGAAGGCGTCGTCGGGTTGAATGTCTTGAGTGCCATGGTCGTGTTCCCTAGAGCCCTGTCGACACGTCGATCGAATGGCCTTCGGCGAGCGTCACGATCGCCTTCTTCATGTCGGAAAGAGCAGCAGCCCGGCCACGGAAGCGCTTGACCTTGCCCTTACGGTTCATGGTGTTGACGGCGGCGACTTTCACCTTGAAGAGAGCTTCCACCGCCGCCTTGATCTGCGGCTTGGTCGCGGCGCGTCTCACTTCGAAGATGACCTGATTGGCCTCCGAGACGAGCGTCGATTTCTCGGTGATCACGGGCGCGACGATGATGTCGTAGGCATCGAGCGTCTTCATCGGGCCGATCTCCCCTTCTCGTTGGGTCCGCTGGCGAACCGGGCCTCGATCGCGGCAACGGCATCGCGCGTCAGCACGAGCTTCTGGCGACGGATGATGTCGTAGACGTTGAGGCCGGCAATCGGCAGCACGTCGATGTTGGGAATGTTGCGGGCGGCGAGCGCGAAGTTGCGATCGAGCTGGTTGCCGCCGATGATGAGCGCCGAGGAGAGGCCGAGCTTGGCGAGCCGCGCCTTCAGCTCCGCCGTCTTCGGCGCGGAGGCTTCCGCCTTGTCGAGCACCACGATCTCGGAGGCTTTGGCCTTGGCGGAAAGGGCATGCCGCAACGCCAGCGCCCGCACCTTCTTGGGCAGATCATGGGCGTGGCTGCGCGGCTTGGGACCGAAGGCCTTGCCGCCGCCGCGGAACTGGGGCGCACCCTTGTCGCCGTGGCGGGCGCCACCCGACCCCTTCTGCTTGTACATCTTCTTGCCGGTGGTGTTCACCTCCGACCGGTCCTGGGCGTGATGCGTCCCGGCGCGCCGCTTGGCGAGCTGCCAGCGCACCATGCGGTGGATCAGATCATTGCGCGGCTCGAGGCCGAACACAGTGTCGCTGAGATCGATCGTGCCGGCCTGGCCGGCGTCGAGCGTGGTGACGTCGGTCTTCATCATTGGCCTCCCTTGGCAGCGGCCGTGGCCTCGCCCGGCTTGCGGAAGGCGCCGGGGGTCGGCAGATCCTTCATTCCCTTCTTCTTCACGGCGTCGCGCACCAGCACCCAGCCGCCCTTGGAGCCGGGAACGGCGCCGCGCACCAGGATCAGGCCCCGCTCGACATCGACCTTGACGACCTCGATGTTCTGCGTCGTCACCCGCTCGTCGCCAAGGTGGCCTGCCATCTTCTTGTTCTTGAAGACTTTACCGGGATCCTGCCGGCCGCCGGTCGAGCCATGGCTGCGATGGCTGACGGAGACGCCATGGGTCGCGCGCAAGCCGCCGAAGTTCCAGCGCTTCATCGGACCGGCAAAGCCCTTGCCGATCGAGTTGCCGGTCACGTCGACACGCTGGCCCGGCACGAAATGGTCGGCCGTGATCTCGGCGCCGACCTCGATCACGTTGTCGGGCGACACGCGGAATTCCGCGAGGCGGCGCTTGGGCTCGACATTGGCGATCGCGAAATGCCCGCGCTCGGCCTTCGTCGTGTTCTTGACCTTGGCAGTGCCGGAGCCGAGCTGCAACGCCGTGTAGCCGTTCTTCTCGTTGGTGCGGTGGGCGATCACCTGGCACTTCTCGAGCTTCAGCACGGTCACGGGAATATGCTCGCCCTGGTCACTGAAGACCCGGGTCATTCCGACCTTCTGCGCTATGACACCTGACCGCATGGGTCCTGTCCTTTAGAACTGGGGAGTAGGGAGTTGGGAGTCGGGAGTAGGGCCAGATCGATATGCCTACTGCCTATTCCCTACTCCCGACTGCCTCCTCAAAGCTTGATCTCGACGTCGACGCCGGCGGCCAGATCGAGCTTCATCAGCGCATCGACCGTCTGCGGCGTCGGGTCCACGATGTCGAGCAGACGCTTGTGGGTGCGCATCTCGAACTGCTCGCGGCTCTTCTTGTCCACGTGGGGCGAGCGGTTGACCGTGAACTTCTCGATGCGGGTCGGCAGCGGAATTGGTCCCCGCACCTCGGCACCCGTGCGCTTCGCCGTATTGACGATCTCGCGGGTCGAGCTGTCGAGGATCCGATGGTCGAACGCCTTCAAGCGGATCCGGATATTCTGGCCTGCCATGGCTATCTCTCGCCTTGAAATTCGAAGCGCCCCGGTGGGGGCGCTACGCTGAGCAGTCTTGCTATTCGATGATGCTGGTGACGACGCCCGCACCGACCGTGCGTCCGCCCTCGCGAATGGCGAAGCGCACGCGCTCCTCCATCGCAATCGGCGTGATCAGCTCGACGGTCACGGCGCAGTTGTCGCCGGGCATCACCATCTCGGTGCCCTCGGCGAGCTTGACGATGCCGGTCACGTCGGTCGTGCGGAAGTAGAACTGCGGACGGTAGTTGTCGAAGAACGGCGTGTGGCGCCCGCCCTCCTCCTTCGTCAGAATGTAGGCTTCCGCCATGAACTTCTTGTGCGGGGTGATGGAGCCGGGCTTGCACAGCACCTGACCGCGCTCGACGGAGTCCTTGTCGATACCGCGCAGCAGGCAGCCGACATTGTCGCCAGCCTCGCCAGCGTCGAGCAGCTTGCGGAACATCTCGACGCCCGTCACGATCGACTTCTGCGTGTCGCGCAGGCCGACGATCTCGATCTCCTCGCCGACCTTGATGGTGCCGCGCTCGATCCGGCCGGTCACGACCGTGCCGCGGCCAGAGATCGAGAACACGTCCTCGATCGGCATCAGGAACGGCTTGTCCTTGGCGCGCTCGGGTAACGGAATATAGGTGTCGAGCGCGTCATACAGCTTCAGGATCGCCTCGTCGGCGAGCGGCCCCTTCTCGCCCTTGAGCGCCTTGATGGCGGCGCCGCGGATGACCGGAGTATCGTCGCCGGGGAACTTGTACTTCACCAGCAGCTCGCGGACCTCCATCTCGACGAGGTCGAGCAGCTCCTGGTCGTCGACCATGTCGCACTTGTTGAGGAACACGACGATGTAGGGCACGCCGACCTGGCGTGCGAGCAGGATGTGCTCGCGGGTTTGCGGCATCGGACCGTCGACGGCCGAGACCACCAGGATCGCGCCGTCCATCTGCGCTGCGCCCGTGATCATGTTCTTGACGTAGTCGGCGTGGCCGGGGCAGTCGACATGGGCGTAGTGGCGGTTGGCGGTTTCATACTCGACGTGGCTGGTCGCGATCGTCAGGATCTTGGTCGGGTCGCGACGGCCCTGGCTCTCGGAGGCCTTGGCGACCTCGTCATAGGGGACGAACGTCTTCGACCAGCCGCGATCGACCGACACCTTCGTCAGCGCCGCGGTCAGCGTGGTCTTGCCGTGATCGACGTGGCCAATTGTGCCGACGTTGCAGTGCGGCTTGGACCGATCGAATTTTGCCTTGCCCATCTCGAAATCTCCGTTTTCCTCAACCGTTACCCGGTATCGTTTTCGCCTGACTGACTAAGGGCGCAGTGCTGCCTACTCAGCCCGGCCCGTGCGCTCTCACGCGTATTTCGCCTGAACCTCCGCCGCAACGGCCTGCGGGACCTGGGCGTAGTGATGGAACTGCATGGTGAACTGCGCGCGGCCCTGGCTCATCGAGCGCAGGTTCGACACGTAGCCGAACATGTTGGCGAGCGGCACCATGGCGCGCACCACATTGGCGTTGCCGCGCATGTCCTGGCCCTGGATCTGCCCGCGCCGCGAGTTGAGGTCGCCGATGACGGAGCCGGTGTAGTCCTCCGGCGTCACCACCTCGACATCCATGATCGGCTCGAGCAGCTTGGGTCCCGCCTTCTGCAGCGCTTCGCGCATCGCGGTGCGGGCCGCGATCTCGAAGGCGATCGCCGAAGAGTCGACCTCGTGATAGGCACCATCGATCAGCGCCGCCTTCACGTCGAGCACCGGGAAGCCGATCAGAACGCCCGAGCTCATCACGCCTTTCAGGCCCTTCTCGACGGCAGGCACGAACTCCCTGGGCACCGAGCCGCCGACGATCTCGTTCTCGAAGGTGAAACCCGAATTGGGCTCGCCCGGCTCGATCCTGATCTTGACGCGGCCGAACTGGCCGGAGCCACCCGTCTGCTTCTTGTGCGTGTAGTCGACGGTCGCGGCGCGCGAGATCGTCTCGCGATAGGCAACCTGAGGCTGGCCGATCGCGGCGTCGACCTTGTAGGTGCGCCGCAGGATGTCGACCTTGATGTCGAGATGCAGCTCGCCCATGCCTTTGAGGATGGTCTGGCCACTCTCGTGATCGACCGAGACACGGAAGGAGGGATCCTCCTTGGCGAGCTTTGCCAGCGCCTCGCCCAGCTTCTCCTGGTCGGCCTTCGATTTCGGCTCGATCGAGATCTCGATCACGGGCTCGGGGAACGTCATCTTCTCGAGCACCACGGGTTTCTGCGCGTCGCACAGCGTATCGCCCGTGATCGTCTCCTTCAGCCCCGCCAGCGCCACGATGTCGCCGGCATGAGCTTCCTTGATGTCCTCGCGGTTGTTGGCATGCATCAGCAGCATGCGCCCGATCCGCTCGCGGCGGTCGCGCGTCGAGTTGAGCACGCCCGTGCCGGTCGAGAGCGTTCCCGCATAGATGCGGCAGAACGTCAGCGAGCCGACGAAGGGATCGTCCATGATCTTGAACGCGAGCATCGCCAGCGGCTCGGTGTCGTTGGCCTGGCGCAGGATCTCCGCGCCCGAGTGCATGTCGACCCCTTTGGTCGGGGGGATGTCGGCCGGGCTCGGCAGATAGTCGACGACCGCGTCGAGCAGGGGCTGCACGCCCTTGTTCTTGAAAGCCGAGCCGCACAGGATCGGGTACCAGGCGCCGGTGAGGACGGCCTTGCGAATGAGGCTCTTGAGGGTCGCCTCGTCGGGATCCGTGCCATCGAGGTAGGCTTGCATCGCCGTCTCGTCCATCTCGACGGCCGCCTCGATCAGGTCGAAACGGTACTTGGCAGCGAGCTCCTTCATGTCATCGGGAATCTCGATGTCGTGGAACTTCGCGCCGAGCGTCTCCTCCTCCCAGATCACGCCCTTCATGCGGACGAGGTCGACGAGGCCCCTGAAATCGCTCTCCGCGCCGATCGGCAGCTGGATCGCGACAGGCTTGGCACCGAGACGCTTCTTGATGTCTTCGAGGCATTGGTAGAAATCAGCGCCGGTCTTGTCCATCTTGTTGCACAATACGATGCGGGGCACCTTGTACTTGTCGCCCTGACGCCAGACGGTCTCGGTCTGGGGCTCGACGCCCTGGTTGCTGTCGAGCACGCAAACCGCGCCGTCGAGAACGCGCAGCGACCGCTCCACCTCGATCGTGAAATCGACATGGCCGGGGGTATCGATGATGTTGAGGCGCTTGCCATTCCAGAAAGCGGTCGTCGCGGCCGACGTGATGGTGATACCGCGCTCCTGCTCCTGCTCCATCCAATCCATGGTCGCGGCGCCGTCATGGACCTCGCCGATCTTGTGGCTCTTGCCGGTGTAGTAGAGGATCCGCTCGGTCGTGGTGGTCTTGCCAGCATCGATGTGGGCCATGATGCCGAAGTTGCGGTAGTCCGCGATATTGTGCAAGCGGGCCATACGAATTCTCCGAAAGTTCCGTCACCAGCGATAGTGCGAGAAGGCACGGTTGGCCTCGGCCATCCGGTGGGTGTCCTCCCGCTTCTTCACCGCTGTGCCGCGGTTGTTGGCGGCATCGAGCAGCTCCGCGGAGAGCCGGTCGACCATGGTATTCTCGTTGCGGCCACGGGCGGCCGTGATGATCCAGCGGATGGCGAGCGCCTGGCGCCGCTCCGGACGAACCTCGACGGGCACCTGATAGGTTGCGCCACCAACGCGCCGCGAGCGCACCTCGATCGTGGGGCTGACGTTGCGCAGCGCCTCGTGGAACAGCTCGACCGGGCTGCGCTTGGCCTTGGCCTCCATCGAGTCGAACGCGCCATAGACGATGCGCTCCGCGACCGACTTCTTGCCTTCGGTCATGATCGAGTTCATGAACTTCGACACGATCAGGTCGGTGAATTTGGGATCCGGATTGATCTCACGCTTCTCAGCGCTGTGACGGCGGGACATGGCTCTTCAGTCCTCATTTCATTTCTATCCGCGCGAGATCCCGGCCTGCGCCGGGATGATCGCCGACGGCGATCACTTCGGCCGCTTGGCGCCGTACTTCGAACGGCGTTGGCGGCGCTTGACGACACCTTGCGTATCGAGCACGCCGCGGATGATGTGGTAGCGAACACCTGGCAGATCCTTGACGCGGCCGCCACGGATCAGTACCACCGAGTGCTCCTGCAGATTGTGGCCCTCGCCCGGGATGTAGCTCACCACCTCGTGACCGTTGGTGAGCCGTACCTTGGCGACCTTGCGCAGTGCCGAGTTCGGCTTCTTCGGCGTCGTCGTATAGACGCGTGTGCAAACTCCCCGCTTCTGCGGGCAGCTCTCCATCGCCGGCACCTTGTTGCGGATCGGCAACGGCTGCCGCGGCTTCCGGATCAACTGTTGTATCGTCGGCATCAGCCAAGCACCTACGGTTCTTGCCGGAACCCGATCGAGCTTCAGCACGACGCAAAACGTCGTGCCGGAACCCCGATACCGGCGTCCGGCGTCAAAACAGAGGATCGTCTGCCCCGAAAGGCAAAAGATCTTGCGTCCTATCTGTCCTCAGGTAACGGACAGCAGCGTTTAGGCCTCTGGTCGCGCACGTGCGCAATAAGTCGACAAGGGCCTACCGCCTGCCGCAAAGTCAGCCTCTCATATACGCGCCACGCACCCTCGTCAACAGGCCTGAGCCCAGCCGCTCGATATTTGTTCCGCGACGGCAGGGCGCACGAAAGTCGCGTACACCCTGAATGCGGACACCGCCTTGGCAATCGACACCGGCTGGTGCACTATGTGCTCGCAGTGCTCCAAACCGTAAAGCCTGGTCAGCGGGGTGCGTGATGTATGCGTGGCATGCCGCGGCGTATCTTTCCGTGCTCGGCAATGAGCGGCGCCTCAAGGTGTTGGCGTTGCTGGCGGGAGCCGGGCGCGCGGGCGTAGGTCTCGAGCAGGTGGTGCAGCGTACCGGCCTGTCGCCTCGCTCGGCACGCCGCCATCTCGACCGGTTGATGGCCGCAGGCCTCGCCAGGGTAGGTGCCGCACGCACGGGCTCGACCTTCCACGCTGAAGCCGAGCAGCTCGAAGCGCTCGTCGGCTTCCTCGGCCGACGGCTCGCTCCGCGCCATGTGGCGCCACCGGCCCACCCCAAGACCGCCAAGCCCGCCTATCGATCACTCAGGGCCAAGCTTGGCCGATCGCTCGGGGGCATGCGCGTCGCCGAAATCGCAGCCGCCGTCGAGGCCAATGCCGAGCGGAGCGAGGCGCTCGATCGGGTCGCGTCGCTTCCCAATCCGAAATCGGCCCGCCTGGTCGCCCGGCTCGGCGCGTCGGCAGCCGAGGCAGCCTAGCCTTATCCGTATCCGTCGTTCACAACCGGCACTTTCGGTTGGAAACCATTTACCAATGCTTGCCAGCTAGGCTGACGCCGCTGGCCACCGCACGGTTGCATCCG